>NZ_JBEXCV010000013.1:0-97367 GCF_040605455.1 Embleya sp. NPDC005575
ACCTCGGTGCTGCGCGCCGCGGCGGCCCACGAGGGCACCGCGCTGGTGGAGATCTACCAGAACTGCAACATCTTCAACGACGGCGCGTTCGAGCAACTCAAGGACCCCGAGCGGCGGGACGACGTGACCATCCGGCTGGAGCACGGGCAGCCGATCCGGTTCGGCTCGGAAGGCCAGTTCGGCGTCATCCGCGGTGCGCGCGGTTCGTTGGACGTGGCCGAGGTCGCACAGGTCGGCGAGGACGCGCTGCTGGTGCACGACGCGCACGCGGACAACCCGGAATTGGCCTTCGCGCTGACCCGGCTGGGTGACCTGACCAGCAACACGCACACCCCCATCGGCGTCTTCCGCGACATCGAGCGCCCGGTCTACGACCGGTTGATGTCGGCCCAGATGGCCGAGGCGGCGAGCAGTGCGGGCGCCGGTGACCTGTCCTCGCTGATCCGGGGCAACGACACCTGGACGATCGACTAGCAGCACCTCGACGTCCGGACACATCCACACCGAGCGGGGCCCGACGGATTTTTCGTCGGGCCCCGCTCGGGCGCCGGACCCTGTTCGGCCGATCCTGGGCATGTGCGGGGTGACGCACGGGCAGCCGAGGGGCCATGCAGTCACCCCTCGGCCCGCCCGCTCCGCTCAGCGTGGATGTCCGGATCCCCGAGACGGTCGGATACCGCGTCAAGAAACGACTGCTCGGGCCGCCCCTGGTCACTTCGCGCCTGCGCGGCGAGAAGTTGTCCAACCCGACCGCGCTCGGTGTCCTGGCCTCGGACTGCATCTCGTCCTCGGCGTACGGCACCGAACAGATGTTGCGCGCGCTGGTGCCCTACATCGGCGTCGCCGCCTTCACCCTGCTGCTGCCGGTCACCTACGCCATCCTCATGGTGCTGCTGTTGCTGACGCTGTCCTACTGGGACGTGGTCAGCCTGTACACCAAGGCCGGCGGCTCCTACATCGTGGCCCGCGACAACTTCGGGCCGCGCGTCGCGCAGATCGCCTCGGTCGCGCTGCTGATCGACTACGTGGTCACCGTCGCGGTGCAGACGGCGGCCGGCACCGACGCCATCGCCTCGCTGCTGCACCTGGTGTGGGGTACCGACATCAGCGGCTGGAAGCCGGAGATCTGCGTCGGTGTGGTCGCGGTGCTGTTCTACGGCAACCTGCGCGGGGTCAAGGAGGCCGGCCGGGCGTTCGCGCTGCCGGCGTACCTGTTCATCGGCTCGATGGCGGTGGTGTTCGCGGTCGCGCTGGTGCGCTGGGCGAGCGACGGCTCGCTGCCACAGGCGGACGTGCACGCGGCCGGCGCGGTGCCGCTGGGTACGTCGGGCGGCGGACTGCTGTACGGCGCCTCGTTGTTCGTGGTGCTGCGCGCCTTCGCCAACGGCGGGTCCTCGTTGACGGGCCTGGAGGCGCTCTCCAACAGTGTGTCCACCTTCCGCGAACCGCAGGGCCGCAACGCGCGCGAGACGCTGGTGGCGATGTCGCTGGTGCTCGCGGTGCTGGTGCTGGGCATCTCGCTGCTCGCGCGCGCCACGCACGCGATCCCCTACGTGGACGGCGATCCCACGGTGATCGCGCAGGAGGCGCACTTGGTGCTCGGTGGGGGCGTATTCGGTCGGGCCGGGCTGATCTTCGTACAACTGGCCACCGCGCTGATCCTGTACACCGGCGCGAACACGCCGTTCAACGGATTCCCGTTCCTGGCCGACTTCGTCGCCGAGGACGCGTTCCTGCCCAAGATGCTGCGCAGGCGCGGGCACCGGCTGGCCTTCTCGAACGGGATCATCCTGCTCGCGGTGCCCGCCGTCGCGCTGCTGTTGGTGACTCAGGCGAGTGTGGACTCGCTGGTCGCGCTGTACGCGATCGGCGTGTTCACCGGGTTCATGATGGCCGGCGCGGGGCTGACGAAGCATCACTGGACACACCGCAGCAGCCACTGGCGGGCCGGGTTCGTGGTCAACGCGCTCGCGGCGGTGGTTTCCGGGGTGGTGGTGCTGATCTTCGCGATCACCAAGTTCACCGAGGGCGCGTGGCTGGTGGTGCTGCTCTTCCCGCTGGGCGTGTGGGCGTTGATCGGGGTCAACCGGCGCTACCGGGAGGAGGCGGCGGCGCTCGCGGCGGCGCCGGCCACGGCGGACTTCGGCCTGCGGGACCGGTCGGTGGTGGTGGTGCTGGTCGACTCGCTCGACGTCGCGGTGCTCCAAGCGGTGCGCTACGCGCGCGCTCTGCGGGCCGACGATCTGCGCGCGGCGCACTTCGTGCTGGACAGTCGGCATGCCAAGGTGCTGCGCAAGCGCTGGGAGGCGAGCCGGGCCGCCGACATCCCGCTGGAGCTGATCGAGTGCCCGGACCGGCGGCTCGCCCGAGCGGTCATGGAACTGGCCGCGCGGGAGGTGGCGGACGGCGCGTCCGGGATCACCCTGCTGCTGCCCCGGCACACCTATCCGCCGGTGATCGGCCGGCTGCTGCACGGCCGCACCACCGACTCGATCGCGTCCGCGTTGACCCGGGTGCCGCACGCGATCGCCACCGTCGTGCCGTTCGACGTGGCCGCGGCGATGGCGCATCGACCGCCCGCGCCCGATGAGCCGACGGCGACCAGGTGTGTGCCCCGGTTGTTGCCGACGATGGACGCGGAACCGGAGCCGGTCCCCCACGCGGCCGGTCCCGCGTCGGTGGCGGAGCTCAAGTGGCGGCAACGGGCCGAGGTGGTCGGCCGGGTCCGGTCGGTGTCCCCGTCACCGGAGACCGCCCGGCCGGCCCTGGAAGTCGAACTGTACGACCGCACCGGCGGCCTCCGGCTGCTCTTCCACGGCCGCCGGCAACTCGCCGGCGTGGAACCGGGCCGCCGGATGCGGGTCAAGGGCGTGGTCGGCGAGGCCGAGGGGCACTTGGCGATGTCCGATCCGAGCTACGAGTTGCTCCCGGAGGACGAGTGAGGGCCGCTCCGGCCTCGATCATCGGTGATGCCCGTGAACAGGCGCTCACTAGGATCTCGATCATGGGGCGAACGACCGTCGAGACAATGCGAGGCCACCTCCACGGCGCCGCGAACACGCGCGGCTTCGTGCTCGATCCGGCGCAGGAAGAGGCGGCCGATCGGCTCGCCGAACTCGGCGCCGCGCTGAGCCGGGGTCGTGGGCACGGCCTGTTCCACCGCCGACCGGCGGCGGGGCTCTACCTGTGGGGCCCGGTCGGCCGGGGCAAGACCTGGTTGCTCGACGCGTTCTTCGCGGCAGTACCGCTGCCCGCCGAGCGGCGCACCAGGGTGCACTTCCACGCGTTCTTCCGGCGCCTGCACGAGGCGGTCAACCGGCACCGCGACGACCACGGCCACGAACACAGCGCCGTCGACGCGGCCGTGTCCGAACTGGTCGGCGACGTCGACCTGTTGTGCTTCGACGAGTTCCACGTGCACGACCCGGGTGATGCGATGCTGGTCACCCGGCTGCTGCGGGAGTTGCACGCACGCGGCGTCGTCCTGGTCTGCACGTCCAACTATCCCCCCGTCGGACTGCTGCCCAATCCGCTCTACCACCACCTGTTCGAGCCGACGATCCGCGAGATCGAGGAGCGGATGACCGTGGTCACCGTCGCCGGCCCGCAGGACTATCGGGCCCTGCCCCGGGCCGAATCGGTGGCGACCGAGTTCGGCCGGGGCGCGGTGTTGTGGCCCGGTGACCCCGAGCAACTGCGCGGACAGGGCCTGGTTCCGCCCACTCCCGACGAGGCGGTCACGTTGCGGGTGAACCATCGCGACCTGGCGGTCGAGGCGGCCCGCCCGGGCGAGCTGTGGGGCGGGTTCGCCGCGTTGTGCGAGGGCCGGACCTCGCCGCTCGACTACCTCGTGCTCGCCGAGACGTACCCGACGTGGGTGCTGGGCGCGCTGCCTGCGCTGAAAACCGCGAGCGCCGAGGCCCGGCAACGCTTCGTGAACCTGATCGACGTCTGCTGCGACGCCGACGTGCGGCTCTTCCTGTGCAGCGACCTTCCCCTGGCCGAACTCCTCGCAGGCGACGACCTGCCGACCGACATCACCCGCACCGCCAGCCGGCTGGGCCTGCTCCGTCGCGTGGGCCGGTCCGACGGCCCCGAGAGCACGTCGGAGTCTTCGAGCACGTCCTGACGGGCGGGCAATCTCGGACGACTCCGGGCCGGGCCGGGCGGCGTCGGGATCGGAGCGGGCGGTGCGGGTTCAAGGGCGGGCGGCGAACAGGACGACCAGGAGCGGTACGACCCGCATCGCGGGCACCTCGTAGTGGCCTCGGCCGACGGTGCGCAGCCAGCCGGTGGCGACCAGTTGGCGCAGGTGGTGGTAGACCTGCCCGCTGGTGCCCATACCGTCCAGGGCGCCGAGTTCGGCCGCGGTGTCGGTACCGCGCAGAATCTCGCGCAGCAGCGACAGCCGTACGGGGTGGCCCAGTGCGGCCAGGTGTTCCGCGAACGGCGCCCAGTCCTCGGCGAGCAACTCGTCCGCGTCGGCGGCCAGTTGCCACTCGACGGGGGTTCCCTGGGGCAGTTGCAGCGCGCCGGTGTAGAGCAGCGAACCGATCCCGAAGTGCTCCTTGAGCCCTTCCAGCGCCCAGAACAGTTCGTCGTCCCGGCCCGCCACCGGCGGCTCCGCCGGTCCGGTCCGCACCCGGGTGCCGGCTGCGGCCTCCAGGGCCGCGACCCGCTCGGTCAGCGCGTCCAGGCGCGCGGCCAGGGCGGCTCGCTCGTCATCGTCGTCGTCCGGTCGATTCGGCACGTCGCGATTGTTACGCAGTTACGTAATCACTTCAATCCAGCGACGAGTCGTCGGCCCGGACGGGTATCGCGTGGTACTCGACCTCTATATAGAACTGGCCGTTGGCCCGCTTCAACCGCCGCACGGTCCGATGCCCCGCCGCACCGAGCTCGCGCAACGCCTTCTGCACCCGATACGGCCCCTCGGGCATCACGTCGGCCACGTCCTTGCCAGTGAACCTGATCCCCTCCGGCACCGCCAACATGCACGCGAGCACCCGCCGAGCGAGCGGGCTGAGGCCATTCTCCGGCACATCCGACACGGGATCACGCCCCCACTGCCCAGTCGACGATCGCGGCGGTGTCGAGCACGAATCCGAACGGATCCGGCATCGCATCGTCGTCGGTTTCCACACCATGTGTGTACACAGCTTCGACTGAGATCACACCCGCTCCTCCCCTCCCCGAGGCAAACACCTTCAGCCTAGTTTCGCCCTCGATGCCGCAGCAGCCCTCACGATCCGGTTCACCCGATCGGGCAGCGGCGGGGTCTCCTAGGCTTCGCGTATGCGTGTGGAGCTGCATCAGATCGTCGTGGACGCCCGGGAGCCGGGGTCGTTGGTTCGGTTCTGGGCCGGGTTGCTGGGTGGGGAGCCGGTGGATCGGGAGCGGGGTTGGTCGCACGTCGAACCGCCCGGCTCGGCGCGGATGGCGTTCCAGCCGGTGCCGGAGGACAGGGCCGGGAAGAATCGGCTGCACCTGGACCTGCGGGTGGCCGACCTGGACGCGGCGGTGACGCTGGCGATCTCCCTCGGGGCGAGCGCGGGGGGACCCGTGGTCGGCGACGAGCAGGGGTCGTTCCGGGTGATGCTCGATCCGGAGGGCAACGAGTTCTGCTTCGTCACCTGACGCGACGACGGGTCGGCTCGAACGGGGAGTCGGCGGGACACTGTCGCCGCTCCCCGCGAGCCGACCCGTCGGTCGTCGCGGTTGTCGCCGGGGCCGGTCAGGCCGCCGTCACCACCGCTTCGCGGGCGAGCAGACGCGGCGTGCCCTTCGGGCTGTTCTTCGCGAAGATCACCAGCCGCATGAAGGCGAACCGGCCGATGCCGGCCAGGCCGGAGGCCGAGAGGTAGACGGCCTGCTCGACCAGGACGCCCGCGTTCGGGTCGATCGCCCGCAGGACCAGCATCGCGGCCGTGGTGAACAGGTAGCAGACCAGCACCGTCAGCGCCGCCTTGACGTGGTCGCTCTTGCCGGGCTTGTCCTGGCCGAAGGTGAACCGGCTGTGCAACTCGGTCGCGATCAGCGTCGAGCCGACGGTCACCAGCGCGTTGGCGGCGGCGAACGGCAGGTGGCCGGACAGCAGGACCAGCGTCGCGCTGCTCGCGAGGCCGACACCGCCGCCGAAGACGACGAAGCGGACGAAGGAGCCGATCACTCCGGGGGCCTTCGCGGTGGTGGTGCTCGTGGTGTCCATGTGCAAGAGCATCCGCTGTACCGCCGGCAGCCCCCGCACAGACCGCTGACCACCCCCACAGACCGCTGTCAGCGCCGCCCCCGACACCCGCAGAACTGTCAGCACACGCCTGTGACCTGGCAGCTCGGTTTCGGGAGGTCAACGGGGACCACGCGATGACGCCGGCGGACGACGCGTACGTGAATCGGCAGTTCGTCGAATTGGGCGCGCTGTGCACCGAGGTCGGGCACGATCCGGACGAGGTGCGCGAGTTGATGGTGGCGCGCCCACCGGCCGCCGGTCAGCGCGCGGTGACGTCCAGGGTGTAGTCGACGACGGTCGTCGACGTGCCCGACGAGCCGCGGATGGCGAGTGTGTGAGTGCCCGTGCCGAGCGGGGCCAACTGCACCCACAGGCCGCACGCGTAGGTTTTCACCTCCTCGGCATTGCCCGTGATCGGGTTGCCCTCGACGCCGGTGAAGTGGATGGGTGCGGCGTCGAACCGGTCCGGCTGGATCTGCTTGCCGTCCAACTCGACCGAGCCCTTCGCGTCGGCCATGAACGTGGCGCAGTCCGCCTGGGTGCCCTTCGTGTTCACCACCGGGAACGCGATCGGAGCCCGGGTGAGCATGCGGCAGCGCCGAATCGCCGCGCCGTCGGAGGAGCCCGCGAGGTACCACGCGGTGGTCCCTTGATTGTGGTCGCACTGTTTGCCGTTCGGGTCGGCGAGCGGATTGGTGGCGCTCGTGCTCTTGGCCACCCAGGTCCACCACCGCCCCTGGAGGTCGGGCAGGTTCGGCCGATTCGGGTTGTTCGGGTCGACGGCGAGGACCGGGGTCGGGGACGCCGACTCCTCCGGGTCGGGAGAGGACGCCGGCGCGGCCGGTGGTGCGACCGACGGCGGCGTGCTCGTCGGGCCGGCCGCCGACGGCGAGGATTTGTCCGAGGTGCACCCGGTGATCAACGTGAGCGCGCCGATCAGCAGGGCGAACGAGCGTCCGAGTTTCATGAGCGAGAGTATGGCCGGCTCCCGCTCCCGCCCGGCGACCGGACCGAACTTCGGCGCCCCCGAACTGCTTTGACGAGCCGGTCGGTTCGCCGGCTGTACCGCGCGCATCCTCATATCGGCGTACATACGCGCGAGGCTCGCGAACCAGCCGGACACTGACCCCAACGAGGCGCCGCCCGCCACCGGCCCGGTCCTGCTCACGTGGTGATGTCGCGTTCGGTCATCCGGGCCCAGGCCGCCGCGCCGAAGATGGCCGTGTAGGCCGCCTGGACGCCGAGGTTGCGCATGATCTCGCCGGTCGGGATCGGACTCCGCAGCAGGTCGCCGAAGCTCATCCAGCCGTCGGTGAACAACCACGGGTGGATCCCCGACAACTGCGGGATGCCGGTCAGGATCGCGGTCACGATGACCACGCCGACGGTGGTGGCCATCGCCGCCACCGGCACCGTGGTCAGCGTCGAGACGAACAGCCCGATCGCCGCGAGGCCCACCAGCGAGGCCGCCACACACAGCGCGATCAACAACGCCCGCCAGGACGCCTCGCCCATCGAGATCGTGTCGCCGGTCAGCAGCGGCACATCGCCCATCGGGAACAGCGCGGCGCCCACCACCAGCGCGGACAGCGCGACCGTCAGTGTCGCCGCCAGGCAGAACGCCAGCACACCGGCGAACTTGACCAGCAGCAACCGGGTCCGGCCGGCCGGCGCGACCAGCAGATAGCGCAGCGTCCCGGCGTGCGCCTCGCCCGCGATCGAGTCGCCCGCCACCACGCCGACCGTCATCGGCAGGAAGAACGGCAGCGCGGCGGCCAGCGACGCGAAGACCAGGAACAGCCCGTTGCCGGTGACCTGGTTCACGAAGTCCATCGACCCGCCGCCACCCCCGCCTGAGGAGCGGCCGTTGTGGAAGTAGCGCAGCGCGACCCCGAGCATGACCGGTACGAAGGCCAGGAAGCCCAGCATCGCGGCGGTGCGCGGGCGCAGGAAGACCAACCGCAACTCGCTGCGCATCAACCCGCGCAGTCGCGGCAGCCGCTCGGCCCCGAACGCCTCCTTGTCCGCCGAGTACCGGAACGCGGGCGACAGGACACCCGTCTTGGGCAGTGCGTCAGTCGGTGACATCGAAGCCTTCTCCGGTCAGGGCGACGAACGCGTCCTCCAGGGACGGTCGCGCAAGGGTGAACGAGCGGACTCGCACGTCGGCGCGGACCAGCGCCGCGCAGACCTCGTCGGGCTCCAGCGGCGCCGGGTCGGCCTCGACGCCGTCGCGGGTGGTGACGATGTCGGTCGCGCCGAGCCTGCCCAGCACCACGACCGCCGCCTCCGCGTCGGGAGTCGTGACAACCAGCCGGGCTCGGGTACCGGCGCGCAGGGATTCCACCGTGCCCTGCGTGATCAGCCTGCCGTGGCTCATCACCGCGACATCCGTGCACACCTGCTCGATCTCGTCCAGCAGGTGCGAGGACAGGAACACCGTCGTGCCGTCCGCGGCCAACTCGCGGATCAGCGTGCGAATCTCGCGCATCCCCTGCGGGTCCAGGCCGTTGGTCGGCTCGTCGAGCACCAGCAGGTCACGCGGGCGCAGCAGCGCGGACGCGATGCCCAGCCGCTGCTTCATGCCCAGCGAGTAGGCGCGCGCCTTGCGACCGGCCACCGCCGTCAGGCCGACCTTGGCCAGCGCCTCGTCCACCCGGGCGTCGCGGGTCCGCGGGTCCGCGGTGGGGTCGGCGGCGTCCAGCCGGTCCAGGTTCTGCCGACCCGTCAGGAAGCCGTAGTGCGCCGGGCCTTCGATCAGCGCGCCGACCCTGGGCAACACCTGCCCGACGGCCCCGGGCATGGGGCCGTCGAGCAGGGTGACCGAACCGCCGGTCGGCCGGATCAGGCCGAGCAGCATCCGGATGGTCGTGGTCTTGCCGGAACCGTTGGGCCCGAGGAAGCCGAAGACGGAGCCGGCCGGCACGGTCAGGTCGAGGCCGTCCACGGCGAGCCGGTCCCGGCCGTAGCGCTTGGACAGCCCCTCGGTGCGGATCGCGGCGGTCCCGACCGCCGTGGACGCGGTCATCGCTGTGCCGCGATCCGCTGGAGCGTGTCCGCGTCCACCGCGCCGGCGAAGATCCGGCCCGAGTCGGTGCTCAGCACGTTCAGCAGGCGCGTGTTGATCAGCGTCCCGCCCGGAACCGGCTTGCCCAGCTTGCCCAGCAGTCGGGTGGCGTCCCGGGCCTCGCCGCCGGCGGGCAGCTCGATCACGGTCGCCCAGCCCTCACCGAGCAGGCCTGGTTCGGCCTGCTTCCCGGTCGGCGCCGCCGGCGTGTTCGGCGTGCCGGGTGCCTCGGGCCGCGCCTCGTTCGGCGCCACCTCCTTGACCCGGGACCCGGCCGGCGGCTTGAAGTCGAAGGCGCCGGCCGGGGGCTTGTCGTACGAGACGTTCTCGAAGCCGATGTCGATCGCGGGTTTGCCGCCCTTGACGGTGTCCACGGTCACCCGCAGCGGCACGCCCGTCTTCGCGTCCACGAACACCGTCGCGGCGGCGATCAGGCTGCCCTGGGCCTTGGGCGCGAAGCGCAGCTTGTACACGTCGTGCCCGGCGACCCGACCGGTCCCGTCGACCCGGACGTCGGTGGTCGGGCCCACCAGGTCGAGCAGTTGCCGGGCCACGTCCTGCGGCGTGGTCGGCACCAGCGACGCGACATCGGATCGGCCCTGGTCGAACGTGCCATGCGTCACCGCGTGCGCGCGGCTGTCGTAGGTCCACACGTCGCGGCCGTTGTGGACGACGTTGTATTCGGCCAGATCGAACATGATGCCGATGCGCTGCCGGTCCGGGCCGTCCAGGGCCACCTGGAGCTTGTTGGTGCCGGACAGCAGCGCCTGCGGGCCGTCGCCGCCGGCCTTGCCGGGAAGGGCGGGCAGGCCCAGCTCGGTGTCGATGCGGACGGTACCGGTGAGCGCGTCCGCCCGGGCGGCGGCGACCTTGGCGACGAGTTGTTCGGCGGTCTGCTCCGGTAGCCCCGGATGCGAGTCGTCGGCGAACGCGGACGGGCCGAACGTCACGGCACCGACGGTCGCGGCCGCGATCGCGGCCGGCACCGCGAAGCGCCACGGAACGGATCGGCGGGTGGTGCGAGTCATGGAGATTGCCCCCTGATTCGAGTGTCGAATGCGACACCCCAAGGGGACCATCGAGACCGCGCACTCGGCGTCGGCCGTACGTCACGGGAAAACGTCCACCTCAAGACGTGCGGCACGTCCGAGTACGGGACTTGATGGTGACTCGCCACCTCACGCGCTACTCCCCCGGGAGCAGCCGCCGAGCACTCCCGCCGTAGTCCGCGGCCCGCCCACGTGACGTCACGGGTGGGCGGGAAGCAAAACTACGCGCTGCGCTCCACGACCAATTCGCACAACGACGACAAGGCCAGCTTCGCACCGCACTCCGGCAGTGGCGCCAGAACCTCCCGAGCCGCCTCGGCATAGCGTCGGGTGTCCTCGCGAGCCTTCGCGAGCGCCGGGTGCGCACGCAACAGCCCGAGTGCCTCCGCGTGCTCGTCGTCGTCCGTGATCGGCCCGTCGAGCAGAGCGAGCAGGTGTCGGTCGGCCGCCGGCGACGAGCCGCTCACGCCCGCCCGCAGGTGCAGCACCGGCAGCGTCGGCACGCCCTCGCGCAGGTCGGTGCCCGGCGTCTTGCCGGACTCGGTCGCCTCGCTGGCGATGTCGAGCACGTCGTCGGCCAGTTGGAAGGCGACGCCGAACCGCTCGCCGTACCGGGTCAGGATGTCCACCACGTGCTCGTCCGCACCCGCGAACATCGCGCCGAACTGGCCGGATGCCGCGATCAGCGAGCCGGTCTTGTCCGCCATCACCGACAGGTAGTGCTCGACCGGGTCGTCGCCCGGGCCCGGGCCGACCGTCTCGCGGATCTGGCCGGTCACCAGCCGGGCGAACGCCCGCGCCTGGATCCGCACCGCCTCGTTGCCCAGGTCGGCGACGATCTCCGAGGCCCGGGCGAACAGGAAGTCGCCGGTCAGGATCGCGACCGAGTTGTCCCACCGGGAGTTGGCGCTGGGTGCGCCGCGCCGCAGCAGGGCCTCGTCCATCACGTCGTCGTGGTACAGCGTGGCCAGGTGGGTCAGTTCGCACACCACCGCCGCCGGCACCACGCCCGGCGCCTGCCAGTCGCCGAATTGGGCGGCGAGCAGCACCAGCAGAGGCCGGAACCGCTTGCCGCCCGCCTCGACCAGATGCCGCGAGGTCTGCGTCAGGTAGGGGAACTCGCTCTTGGTGGCCGCCAGGAGCTCCTGCTCCACGGCGGCCAGCCCCGCCCTGATATCGGCGTCGAGAGTCTCGTCCGTGACGCTCAGCCCGAAGGGCCCCACGATCGCCATGACGGTTCTCTCCTGTCGATCACGCAGAGTCTCTGCGTCTTGCTTAATGGACGAACAAGGCTGCCTTGTCCGCGAGGTCCAGTACCGGCTGCGGGAGGATGCCAAGGACCAAGGTAACGGCTACCCCGAGCGCGATGGCAGCGGTGGTCATCACGCTCGGTACGACGACCGTCGGACCGTCGACCTTGGGCTCCGAGAAGAACATCAACACGATCACCCGTACGTAGAAGAAAGCGGCGACCGCGCTGCACAGCACACCGACCACCACCAGGCTGCCCGCACCGCCTCGCGCCGCCGCCTGGAAGACCGCGAACTTTCCGGCGAAACCGCTGGTCAGCGGGATGCCGGCGAAGGCGAGCAGGAACAGTGCGAACACTCCTGCAACCAGCGGGGAACGCCTGCCCAGACCCGCCCAGTGGGACAGATGCGTCGCCTCGCCACGGGCATCGCGTACCAGTGTGACCACCGCGAATGCACCCAGAGTGACGAACCCATAGGCCACAAGGTAGAACATCGTGGACGACACGCCCGCGTCGTTCATCGCGATCATTCCGGTCAGGATGAAACCCGCATGGGCGATCGAGGAGTAGGCGAGCAGTCGCTTCACGTCGGTCTGGGTGATCGCGATGATCGCGCCGGCGACCATGGTCGCGATCGCGACGCCGATCATCACCGGTCGCCAGTCCCAGCGCATGCCCGGCAGCGCGACGTAGAAGAAGCGCATCATCGCGCCGAACGCGGCGACCTTGGTGGCCGCCGCCATGAACCCGGTGATCGGGGTCGGCGCACCCTGGTACACGTCCGGCGTCCAGGAGTGGAACGGCACCGCGCCGACCTTGAACAGCAGGCCGACGGCCACCATCGCGAGCCCGATCAGCAGCAGCGCGTCGTTGTCCATCGCGCCGGCCGAGGCGACCCCGATCTTGTCCAGCGAGACACTGCCCGAGTAGCCGTACAGCATGGCCACGCCGAACAGGAAGAACGCCGAGGAGAACGCGCCGAGCAGGAAGTACTTGAGCGCGGCCTCCTGGGAGAGCAACCGGTGGCGCCGAGCCAGCCCGCACAGCAGGTAGAGCGGCAGGGACAGGATCTCCAGCGCGACGAACATCATCAGCAGGTCGTTCGCCGCCGGGAAGAGCAGCATGCCCATCAGCGAGAACATGGTCAGCGGGTAGACCTCGGTCTGCGTCCAGCCCGCCGCCTCCGCGTCCTTCTCCTGCTGACTGCCCGGCGCCGCCGCGGCCTGCGGGGCGAACGCGTCGCCGCCGGCCGGTTCCAGCCTGCGCTCGCCGATCAGCAGCACCGAGGCGATGCCGAGCAGCAGCAGCGTGCCCTGCAGGAACAACGACGGGCCGTCCACGGCGACCGCGCCCATCGCGGTGATGCTGCCCCGGTGGTCGTCCGGCAGGTCCCGGGCCAGCCAGACGACCGCGCCGAACGCGGCGATCATGCCGACCAGGGCCACCGTGAGCTGCGCGCGGTAGCGGGCCGGTCGCGGCAGGAACGCCTCGATCAGCACACCCACCACCGCGACGCCCGCGATGATCAGGATCGGCGAGAGCTTGCCGTACTCGATGGTGGGCGCGTCCACCTTCGTCACGGCGAGCGTTGCCGTTGCGGCGGTGCTCATGCTCACTTGGAGCCTCCAGTGGTGTGCGCCTCGGTGCCCGCGGCCTGTTCGATGGGCTTGGTGGGCGCCGGGTCCTTCTGATCCACCCGGCTGAGCGTGTGGTCCACGGCCGGGTTCACCGCGTCGAGCACCGGCTTGGGATAGACGCCGAGCACGAGCAGGAACGCGATCAGCGGTACCACGACCGCCAGTTCGCGCGGCACCAGGTCGCGGAGCTTCTCATTGCCCGGCCGCAGCGGGCCGGTCATCGTGCGTTGGTACAGCACCAGCACGTACAGGGCGGCGAGCACGATGCCGGTGGTCGCGAAGATCGCGGCCACCTTGTACTTCGTGAACGCGCCCACCAGCACCAGGAATTCGCTCACGAACGGGGCGAGTCCCGGCATCGAGAGGGTCGCGAGTCCGGCCACCAGGAACGTACCCGCGAGAATGGGGGCGACCTTTTGCACGCCGCCGAAGTCGGCGATCGTCCTGCTGCCGCGGCGGGTGATCAGGAAGCCCGCGATCAGCAGCAGGGCCGCGGTGGAGAAGCCGTGGTTGACCATGTACAGCGTCGCGCCCGACTGGCCCTGACTGGTCATCACGAAGATGCCCAGGATGATGAAGCCGAAGTGCGAGATGGACGTGTACGCGATCAGCCGCTTGATGTCGGTCTGGCCGACCGCGAGCAGCGCACCGTAGATGATCCCGATCACCGCGAGCGTGACCACCGCGGGGGCGAAGAACTTCGAGGCGTTCGGGAAGATCTCCAGGCAGAACCGCAACATCGCGAACGTGCCGACCTTGTCCACCATCGCGGTGACCAGGACCGCGATGCCGGGGGTGGCCTCGGTCATGGTGTCCGGCAGCCAGGTGTGGAACGGCCACAGCGGGGCCTTGACCGCGAACGCGAACATGAAGCCCAGGAACAGCGCCTTCTCCGCGGTCGGGTCGAGGTCCAGCTGACCGGTGGCCACCGCCTGCGAGATCTTCACGAAGTCGAAGGTGCCGTTGCCGTCGATCCCGATGCCCTGGTTCGCGGTGGCCACGTACAGCCCGACCACCGCGGCCAGCATGACCAGGCCGCCGAGCAGGTTGTAGAGCAGGAACTTGACCGCCGCGTAGGAGCGTTGCGCGCCGCCGTAGCCGCCGATCAGGAAGTACATCGGGATCAGCATGGCTTCGAAGAAGACGTAGAACATGAACACGTCGGTGGCCGCGAAGGACACCACCACCATGGCTTCGACCAGCAACATCAGCGCAAAGAACGCGTGCGTGCTGCGCGGAGCCGCCTTGCCGGTGCCGGCCGCACCGTCGGTGCCCACCGGCGCGTCGTCCGCGTCGTGCCACGAGGCCAGGATCAGCAGCGGCATCAGCACCGCGGTGAGCAGGATCAGCACCAGGCCGATCCCGTCCACGCCCAGCGACCAGCGCACCCCGAACGAGGAGATCCAGCTGTAGCTCTCGGTGAGCTGGAAGCGGCCGCCGTGATTGTCGAACTTGGTCGCCACCACGATCGCGACGGCGAGGGTCAGCAGGCTGAACAGCAGCGCCACGTTCTTGGCGAGCTTGCGCTTGCCGGCCGGAACGGCGGCGACGCACAGCCCGCCGACGAACGGCAGCGCCGCGAGCGTCGTCAGCCAGGGAAAGTGGCCGTTCATCGAAGTCCCTCCGCCAAGGCGCCTACGGGGTGGGCGATCTGAGGTCGTGTCCGGATGGTCATGTTCAGGCCATCCGAGCCATCAGCGTGCAGGCCACGACCAGCAGCGTGCCGCCGAACATGGACAGCGCGTACGAACGCACGAACCCGGTCTGCACCTTGCGCACACGCGCCGAGGTGCCGCCGATGAACGCCGCCAGTCCGCCCACGAATCCGTCCACGCCGCGGTTGTCGAACCACACGAGCAGGCGGGTCAGGTACTGGCCGGGTCGCATCACCAGGCCCTCGTTGACCGCGTCCTGGTACAGGTCCCGCCGCGCCGCCACGGTGACCAGGCTCGCGGCCGGCGCCACCGCGGGCACGTCCCGGCGGGCGTACTGCACGTACGCCACCGCGGCGCCCAGCGCGACCATCGAGAGTGCCATACCGGTGACTGCCCACTCGCTCATCGGCGGGTCGCCGTGCGAGAAGCCGGTGACGGGCGTCAGCCATTTGACAAACGACTCGTTGAGCACGAACAGGCCGCCCGCGAACACCGATCCGAACGCGAGCAGGATCATCGGCCCGGTCATCGAGCTCGGCGACTCGTGCGGGTGCGGCTCGTGCCAGTCGGCCGGGGCACCCGCCGGTGCCTCCTTCCAGCGCTCCTTGCCGAAGAAGGTCATCAGCATCACGCGCGTCATGTAGAACGCGGTGAGGCCGGCGGCGACCAGGGTGACCGCGCCCAGGATCCAGCCGGAGGTGCCGCCCTTGGCGAACGCCGCCTCGATGATCTTGTCCTTGGAGAAGAACCCGGACAGCAGCGGGAAGCCGATGATCGACAGGTAGCCCAGACCGAAGGTGACGAAGGTGATCGGCATGTACTTGCGCAGGCCGCCGTAGCGGCGCATGTCGACCTCGTCGTTCATGCCGTGCATGACCGAGCCCGCGCCCAGGAACAGCCCGGCCTTGAAGAAGCCGTGCGTGACCAGGTGCATGATCGCGAACGCGTAGCCGATCGGACCCAGGCCCGCGGCCAGGATCATGTAGCCGATCTGGCTCATCGTGGAGGCGGCCAGCGCCTTCTTGATGTCGTCCTTGGCGCAACCCACGATCGCCCCGAACAGCACGGTGATCGCGCCGACGATGGTGACCGCGAGTTGTGCGTCCGGCGAGGCGTTGAAGATTTCCGCGGACCGGGTGATCAGGTACACGCCGGCGGTGACCATGGTCGCCGCGTGGATCAGCGCGGAGACCGGGGTCGGACCCTCCATCGCGTCGCCGAGCCAGGCCTGAAGGGGGAACTGCGCCGACTTGCCGCACGCGGCGAGCAGCAACATCAAACCGATCGCGGTCATCGTGCCGTCGCTCGCGCTCGCTCCGCCACCGAGCACGTCGGCGAAGGTGAAGGTGCCGAACGTGGCGAACATCAGGAAGATCGCCACGGCCAGACCGAAGTCGCCGACGCGGTTCATGATGAACGCCTTCTTGGCGGCGGTCGCGGCGCTGGGCTTGTGCTGCCAGAACCCGATCAGCAGGTAGGAGGCAAGCCCCACGCCCTCCCAACCGGCGTACAGCAGGAGGTAGTTGTTCGCCAGCACCAGCAGCAGCATCGCGGCGACGAACAGGTTCAGATAGCCGAAGAAGCGCCGACGGTTCTCGTCGTGCGCCATGTAGCCGATCGAGTAGATGTGGATCAGCGAGCCCACACCGGTGATCAGCAGGACGAACACCATGGACAGTTGGTCGAGGTGCAGGCCGACGTCGGCCTGGAACTCGTTGACCGGCGCCCAGGTCCACAGGTGCTGGTCGACCGAGCGGCCCGCATCGTCCTTGCCGAGCATGGTCACGAACATCAGCACGCCGACCACGAACGACCCGAGGGCCATCGCGGTGCCGAGGATGTGGCCGAAGGCGTTGGTGCGCTTGCCGCCGACGAGCAGCAGCAGCGCGCCGAGCAGCGGCAGGCCGACGACCAGCCACAGCGCCGAGAACGCGCCACTTGCCGCGACGGAGTGCAGCCCGCCGCCGCCCTCGTTGGCGAGCACGACGCCGGAGGCCAGGGAGGAGGTTTCGATCACCGGTTCCGACCTACCACTTCATGAGGCTGGCGTCGTCGACCGAGGCCGAACGGCGGCTGCGGAAGATGGCGATGATGATGGACAGTCCGACCACGACCTCGCACGCGGCGACGACCATCGTGAAGAACGCGATGATCTGGCCGTCGAGGTTGTCGTGCATGCGGCCGAACGTGACGAACGCGAGGTTGCACGCGTTCAGCATCAGTTCGACGCACATGAACACCACGATCGCGTTGCGCCGGAGCAGAACCCCGGCCGCGCCGATGGTGAACAACAGCGCGGACAGGTACAGGTAGTTCACCGGGTTCACGGGCGCCCCTCCTTGGAGCCTGCGCCGGCGGCAACCTCGTTGCCCGAGCCGCCGTCCGACGAAGAGTCGGCGTCGTCGTGTTCCTGCCGGGCGGGGGGCACCGGTGCGGACGAGGGACCGTCCGACTCGTCGGGCCACGCCTCGTCGTCGGTGTCCGCGCCGGCGCTCTCCAACTCGGCGACGCTGTGCACCGCCTCGGCGCTGACGTCGCGGATCTGGCCGCGTGCGCGCAACGTGCCGTTGATCGACAGCTGCGAGACGCTGCCGTCCGGCAGCAGCGCGGCCACGTCCACGGCGTTGTGCCGGGCGTACACCCCGGGCGTGGGCAGCGGCGCGACCTGCTTGTTCTCGCGCACCCGCTCCTCGGACAACTCTCGCTGGGTCCTGCGCGGCACCAGGCGTTCACGGTGCGCGAGCACCATCGCGCCGACCGCCGCGGTGATCAGCAGCGCGCTGGTCATCTCGAAGGCCCAGATGTACTTGGTGAAGATCTGGTGCGCCAAGCCCTGCACGTTGCCCTGGGACGCCGCGCGCAGCGCCTCGTCGTTCGTCTCGGCCGGATACACCGGCCGGCCGGCCGGCGTCTTGGTGGCCAGCGCGGTGAAGTGCGTGATGGAGGCGTTGGCGATACCCGCCACCAGCAGGATGCCGAAGCCCAGGCCCAGCCCGGCGGCGGCGATCCGCTGGCCCTTCAGCGTCTCCTTGAGCGAGTCCACCGAGGAGACGCCCACCAGCATCAGCACGAACAGGAACAACATCATGATCGCGCCGGTGTAGACCACGATCTGCACGATGCCCAGGAACATCGCGCCCTGAGCCAGGTAGAAGATCGCCAGGCACATCATCGTGGTGACCAGCGCGAGCGCGCTGTGCACCGCCTTCTTCATGAAGACGGTGGCCAGGGCGCCGATCAGCGCGACGGCCGCGAGCACCCAGAACTGCAGCGCCTCGCCGGTGGAGGTCTTGGTGACCTCGGCCGCGAAGTCGATTCCGGGGCTCATCGGCCCGCCTCCGTCCCCTGCTTGTGCACCTCGGCCGGCTCGCGGGGCTGCCCCTGGGTCACCGTGCCGGGTGCGGCCGCGGTGACCTTGCCCAGGTAGTAGTCGGTGTCGGTGGTGCCCGGGTACATCTCGTGCGGCGCCGGGACCATGCCCTCGTACAGCGGCGCGAGCAGATCTTCCTTGGTGAAGATCAGGCTCGCCCGGCTGGTGTCGGCGAGCTCGAACTCGTTGGTCATGGTCAGCGCCCGGGTCGGGCACGCCTCGATGCACAGGCCGCAGAAAATGCAGCGCAGGTAGTTGATCTGGTAGTTGCGGCCGTACCGCTCACCGGGCGAGAAGCGCTCCTCCTCGGTGTTGTCGGCACCCTCCACGAAGATCGCGTCGGCGGGACACGCCCACGCGCACAGTTCGCAGCCGATGCACTTCTCCAGGCCGTCGGCGTACCGGTTGAGCTGGTGCCGGCCGTGGAATCGCGGTGCGGTGACCTTCTTCTCGTACGGGTAGTACTCGGTGTTCGCCTTCTTGAACATCGTCGCGAAGGTGACACCGAACCCCGCGACCGGTCCGAGGAACTTGGGCACGGGTCTATGCCTCTCCTTCAGTGCGGTCGGCCGGAAGCTCCGCCGCGGCCGGCGCACCGACCGGCTCGGGTTTGCGCACGTTGCGGCGCGGCACCGGCGGGAGTTGTTGCCCCGGCATCGGCGGTACGGGGAACCCGCCCGCCATCGGGTCGAACGGTTCGGGTCCGGCCGCCTTCGCGTCCGCCTCCTCGTCCCGATCGGGCGTGACCGCGTCCCACAGAATCGACAGCAGCAGCAGGGCGACCACACCGCCGGCAACCCACAGCACGATCCGGGACTGCTCGTAGCCCTCGTTCTTGAGCGCGCGCACGGTGGCCACCAGCATCAGCCACACCAGCGAGAGCGGGATCAGTACCTTCCAGCCGATCTTCATGAACTGGTCGTAGCGGAACCGCGGCAGCGTGCCGCGCAGCCAGATGAACACGAAGATGAACGCCTGGACCTTGAGGAAGTACCAAAGGAACGGCCACCAGCCGGAGTTGGCGCCCTCCCAGACCGCGGTGACCGGCCACGGCGCGAGGTAGCCGCCGAGGAACAGCGTGGTCGCCAGCGAGCTGACCACCACCATGTTCACGTACTCGGCGAGGAAGAACAGCGCGAACTTCAGCGACGAGTACTCGGTGTGGAACCCGCCGACCAACTCGCCCTCGGCCTCGGGGAGGTCGAACGGCGCGCGGTTGGTCTCGCCGATCATCGCGACGACGTAGATGATGAACGAGACCGGCAGCAGCACCGCGTACCAGGTGTCCTGCTGGGCGGCGACGATCTCCGAGGTGGACATCGAGCCGGCGTAGAGGAACACCGCCGCGAACGACAGGCCCATCGCGATCTCGTACGAGATCATCTGCGCCGAGCTGCGCAGCCCGCCGAGCAGCGGGTAGGTCGAGCCGGAGGACCAGCCCGCGAGCACGATGCCGTAGATGCCCACGGACGCGACCGCGAGGATGTAGAGGACCGCGACCGGCAGGTCGGTCAGTTGCAGGTGCGTGCGGTGCCCGAAGATGGAGACCTCGGGCCCGAAGGGGATCACCGCGAACGCCATGAACGCCGGGACCATCGCCACGATCGGGGCGATGATGTAGACGGCCTTGTCGGCGCCCTTGACGGTGATGTCCTCCTTGAGCGCGAGTTTCACGCCGTCCGCGAGGGACTGGAGCAGGCCCTGCGGGCCGGTGTACTTGGGCCCGATGCGCATCTGCATCCAGGCCACGACCTTGCGTTCCCACCAGATCGCGAACAGCGTCATGACGACGCAGAACGCGAAGATGAGCACCGCCTTGAGCAGGACCAGCCACCAGACGTCGGTACCGAACCCGACCGCGGCGAGCTGCATGCCGCTGTCCGTCACCGCTCCTCCTCATGAACGTGTGCGGTCCGACCGTTGAGGCCGGTGCCGCCCGCCCGTCGCCCGCCACCACCCTTGTCGTGAAGCACTTCGTGCTCTTTTCCGTTGGGGCCCTCCGCCTGGG
Source organism: Embleya sp. NPDC005575 (assembly GCF_040605455.1). NCBI lineage: Bacteria > Bacillati > Actinomycetota > Actinomycetes > Kitasatosporales > Streptomycetaceae > Embleya > Embleya sp. NPDC005575. The sequence goes on from NZ_JBEXCV010000013.1 coordinate 20,268, forward strand.
CGAGATCCGCCACGGCCGGCCGGATCCCGACCACCTCGCCCGCGCCGACCCGCAGCGCGCGACGCACGGAGGAACCGGGCGAGTTCGCGGGCAGGAAGACCACGCGCTCGGTCATGTCGGTGATGCGCAGCGGCAACGTGACCTCCCCGTGCAACGAGGTCACGGTGACGCCGCCCCCGTCCTCGGCGCCGATCTCGGCGGCCGTGGACGCACTCAGTCGGACCACCGGCGCGCGCCGGGTGCCCGCCAGATGGGGTTCGCCGTCCTGCCCGCGGCCCTCGTCCAGGAGCAGCCGCCAGGTGGCCAGTACGGCTTCACCCGCACCGGGGCGCGGGAGTTCGTGGGTCGGGCCCTCGGGAACCGGCCCCCGGTCGCCGCTCCACCGGCCGAGCCGGCGCAGTTCGCGACGGGCGGCGGTGAGCGAGGGCAGGTCGATCGGGGTGCCCTCGCGCTGCTCGGCCATCGCCTCGGCGATCGCGTCGAGCACGCGCAGGTCGGACATCACCGCGGCCAGGTCGCCGGTGAGCTGGTCCTTCTTCAGCACGGTGGCGAACGGGCGCTCGCGGCCTTCCCAGTCGACGAAGGTGCCGGGTTTCTCGGCGGGCGCGGCCACCGGGAAGACCACGTCGGCGCGTTCGGTGACCGCGCTGTGCCGCAGTTCCAGGCTGACCACGAAGCGGGCCGCGTCCAGCGCGGCGATCGCACCGGCCGGGTCGGGCAGGTCGTCCACGTCGACGCCGCCGACCACGAGTGCGGCCAGGCGTTGTTCGCGGACCGCGGTGAGCATCGAGGTGGTGTCCAGGCCGTAGCCGCCGGGCAGGTCGGCGACCGCCCAGGCCGCGGCCACCTCGGCCCGGGCCGCCGGGTCGCTGACCGGACGCCCGCCCGGGAGCAGGTTGTACAGCGCCCCCGCGTCGAGGGCGCCGCGCTCGCCGGCCCGGCGCGGGATCCAGGCGAGCCTGGCGCCGGTGCCTGCCGCCAGCGCGGTGACCTCGGCCAACGCGCCGGGCACGGCCGCCAGGCGCTCGCCGACGAGCACGATGGTGCCCGGCGTGCGCAGCAGCTCGGCGGCGCCGCGGGCGAGCTCGCCCTCGACCGCCGGGTCGCCGAGCGCGGAGAGCCACTCGGTCTCGGTGCCGGGGGCCGCGCGCAGCAGGGTGCCCTTCATCCGGACCAGGCCGGCCGAGGCGAACGGCGCGATGCCGTAGACCTTCAGGCCCTTGCGGGCGGCCTTGCGCAGCCGCAGGAACACGATCGGCGATTCGTCCTCGGGCTCGAACCCGACCAGGAGCACGCCGGGGGCCTTCTCCAGGTCGGCGTAGGTCACACCGAGTCCGGTGCCGGCCACCTCGGCAGCGAGGAACTCGGCCTCCTCGGCCGAGTGGTCCCGGGCCCGGAAGTCGATGTCGTTGCTGTCGAGCGCGACCCGCGCGAACTTGCCGTAGGCGTAGGCGTCCTCCAGCGTGGCCCGCCCACCGACCAGGACGCCGGCGTTGCCGCGTGCGGCGGCGAGCCCGCGCGCGGCCGCGCCCAGCGCCTCGGACCAGGACACGGGAACCAGTTCGCCGCTCTCCTCGTCCCGAACCAGTGGAGAGGTGAGCCGGTCCTGCTGCGTGGCGTAACGGAACGCGAAGCGACCCTTGTCGCAGTTCCATTCCTCGTTGACCTCGGGCTCGTCGCCGGCGAGCCGGCGCAGCACCTTGCCCCTTCGGTGGTCGGCGCGCAGCGAGCACCCGGACGCGCAGTGCTCGCACGTGGTCGGGGAGGACACCAGGTCGAACGGCCGGGCCCGGAAGCGGTACGCGGCCGAGGTGAGGGCCCCGACCGGGCAGATCTGGATCGTGTTGCCGGAGAAGTAGGACTCGAAGGGCTGCTTCTCGTAGATCCCGACCTGCTGGAGTGCGCCGCGTTCGATCAGCGCGATGAACGGGTCGCCCGCGACCTGCTCGGAGAAGCGGGTGCAGCGCGCGCACAACACGCAGCGCTCGCGGTCCAACAGGACCTCGGAGGAGATCCGCAGCGGCTTGGGGAAGGTCCGCTTGACCTCGGCGAAGCGCGAGACCGAACGACCCGCGCCCATCGCCTGGTTCTGCAGCGGGCACTCGCCGCCCTTGTCGCAAACGGGGCAGTCCAGGGGGTGGTTGATCAGCAGCAGCTCCATCACCCCGTCCTGCGACTTCTTCGCGACCGGCGAGGTGAGCTGGGTGCGCACGACCATGCCGTCGGTGACGGTGGTGGTGCACGAAGCGAGCGGCTTGCGCTGGCCCTCGACGTCGACCAGGCATTGCCGGCACGCGCCGACCGGGTCGAGCAGCGGGTGGTCGCAGAACCTGGGGATCTGGATGCCGATCAGCTCGGCGGCCCGGATCACCAGGGTGCCCTTGGGCACGGAGACGTCGATCCCGTCCACCGAGATGGTGACGAGGTCCTCCGGCTTGGGGGCCGGCGGCCCACCCGCGGGGGTGTTGGTCGTGACTGTCATGTCAGCTGTGCGCTCCTGCCCCGGTTGAAGCGGGGGCTGTGCTCGCCCACGCGGTGGATGCCGCGGTGTCGAACGGACAGCCGCCGTGCTCGAAGTGCGCCAGGTATTCGTCGCGGAAGTACTTGAGCGAGGACTGGATCGGGCTCGCGGCACCGTCGCCCAGTGCGCAGAACGACTTGCCGAGGATGTTGTCGGCGACGTCGAGCAAGGTCTCCAGATCCTGCTCGGTGCCCTCGCCGCGCTCCAGCCGGGTGAGCAGCTGGGTGAGCCAGTAGGTGCCTTCGCGGCACGGCGTGCACTTGCCGCAGGACTCGTGCTCGTAGAACTCGGTCCAGCGCAACACCGCGCGCACCACGCACACGGTCTCGTCGAAGATCTGCAGCGCCTTGGTGCCGAGCATGGATCCGGCCGCGCCGACGCCCTCGTAGTCGAGCGGTACGTCCAGGTGCTCGTCGGTGAACATCGGCGTGGACGAGCCGCCGGGCGTCCAGAACTTGATCCGGTGTCCTTCGCGCACCCCGCCCGCCAGGTCCAGCAATTGGCGCAGGGTCACCCCGAGCGGAGCCTCGTACTGACCGGGCCGCTTGACGTGTCCGGACAGCGAGTACAGCGTGAAGCCGGGCGACTTCTCCGAGCCCATCGAGCGGAACCACTCGACACCCTTGTTCAGGATCGGCGGCACCGACGCGATCGACTCGACGTTGTTCACGCAGGTCGGGGACGCGTACAGGCCGGCCACCGCCGGGAACGGCGGGCGCAGTCGGGGCTGACCCCGGCGGCCCTCCAGCGAGTCGAGCAGCGCGGTCTCCTCGCCGCAGATGTAGGCGCCTGCGCCCGCGTGCACGGTGAGTTCGAGGTCGAAGCCCGAGCCCAGCACGTTCTTGCCGAGGTAGCCGGCGGCGTACGCCTCGCGGACCGCGTTGTGCAGTCGGCGCAGCACCGGGACCACTTCGCCGCGCACGTAGATGAACGCGTGCCCGGAGCGGATCGCGTAGGACGCGATGATCACGCCCTCGATCAGCACGTGCGGGTTGGCGTACATGAGCGGGATGTCCTTGCAGGTTCCCGGCTCGGACTCGTCCGCGTTGACCACGAGGTAGTGCGGCTTGCCGTCGTTTTGCGGGATGAAGCCCCACTTCATGCCGGTGGGGAAGCCCGCGCCGCCGCGACCGCGCAGACCGGAGTCCTTGACGGTCTGGATCACCTCGTCGGGGTGCATCGTCAGCGCCTTGCGCAGGCCGTCGTAGCCGCCGTCGCGCCGGTAGGTGTCCAGCGTCCACGGCCGGTGCTCGTCCCAGTTCGCGGAGAGCACGGGGGTGAGGAGAGAAGGCTCGGTCACGGCGCTTGGTCCCCGTCCTGGTCGGTCGCCGCCCCGGTGGGCGGCGCGGGGTGGGCCGGGTCGGACTCGGCGGTGCGCGCCGGAGCGTCGTGCGAACTCGGGGACGCCGGGATGTCCTTCGCGACGTCCTCGGTGAGCGGCCGACGCGTGGGGGCGGGGCGAGCCGGTTCGTCGGCGTGCGTACCGGTGGCGATGCGCAGGCCGACCAGGCTGGCGGCACCGCCGGCACCGCCCTCGTCGACCGCGCCGGGCCGCTCGTCCGGGAAGCCGGCCAGGATGCGCGCGGTGTCCCGGAAGGTGCACAGCCGCGCGCCGCGGGTGGGTACCGCGTCCTTGCCGGCGCGCAGGTCGTCCACGAGTTCCTTGGCCGACTGCGGGGTCGCGTCGTCGAAGAACTCCCAGTTGACCATCACCACGGGCGCGTAGTCGCACGCCGCGTTGCACTCGATGTGCTCCAGGGTGACCACGCCGTCGGCGGTGGTCTCCTTGTTGCCGATCCCGAGGTGGTCCTTCAGGCTCGCGAAGATCTCGTCGCCGCCCATCACCGCGCACAGCGTGTTGGTACAGACGCCGACGTGGAAGTCGCCGCCCTGGCGACGCCGGTACATCGTGTAGAAGGTGGAGACCGCGGATACCTCCGCCGTGGTCAGGCCCAGCATGTCGGCACAGAACTCGATGCCGGTGCCGGTCACGTAGCCCTCTTCGGCCTGCACCAGGTGCAGCAGCGGCAGCAGCGCCGAGCGGGCCTGCGGGTAGCGCCCGATCACCTCTTTCGCGTCCACCTCCAGGCGGGCGCGCACCTCGGGCGGAAACGGCGGAGCCGGCTTGGCCGGGGGCATCGGCATGCCCAGGTCCGTACTCATCGGTCGACACCTCCCATGACGGGGTCGATGCCCGCCACTGCCACGATCACGTCGGCCACCTGACCGCCTTCGCACATCGCGGCCATGGCCTGCAGGTTGTTGAACGAGGGGTCGCGGAAGTGCACGCGGTAGGGGCGGGTGCCACCGTCGCTGACCGCGTGTACGCCCAGTTCGCCGCGCGGTGATTCGATCGCGCTGTAGACCTGGCCCGGCGGTACCCGAAAGCCCTCGGTGACCAGCTTGAAGTGGTGGATGAGGGACTCCATCGAGGTGCCCATGATGTTCGCGATGTGGGCGGGCGAGTTGCCCAGGCCGTCCGAGCCGAGCGCGAGCTGGGCGGGCCAGGCGATCTTCTTGTCGCCGATCATGACCGGCCCGGGTGCCAGTCGGTCCAGGCACTGTTCGACGATCCGCAGCGACTGCTTCATCTCCTCGATGCGGATCAGGTACCGCCCCCAGGAGTCGCACGAGTCCGCGGTGGCCACGTCGAACTCGTAGTTCTCGTAGCCGCAGTAGGGCTGCGTCTTGCGCAGGTCGTGCGGCAGGCCGGTGGAGCGCAGTACCGGGCCGGTCAGGCCCAGCGCCATGCAGCCGGCCAGGTCGAGGTAGCCGATGCCCTGGGTGCGGCCCTTGAAGATCGCGTTGTCGTTGAGCAGCAGCTCGTACTCGCGGATCCGGCCGGGCAGGATGTTCACCAGGTCGCGGATCTTGTCCACGGCGCCGGGCGGGAGGTCCTGGGCGAGACCGCCCGGGCGGATGTAGGCGTGGTTCATCCGGAGCCCGGTGATCATCTCGAACACGTCGAGGATCAGTTCGCGGTCGCGGAACCCGAAGGTCATCACGGTGAGCGCGCCGATCTCCATGCCGCCGGTGGCCAGGCAGACCATGTGCGAGGAGATCCGGTTGAGCTCCATCAGCAGGACCCGAATCACCTGTGCGCGCTCGGGGATGTCGTCGGTGATGCCGAGCAGCTTCTCCACCGCAAGGCAGTACGCGGTCTCGTTGTGCAGCGGCATCAGGTAGTCCATGCGCGTCACGAAGGTGACGCCCTGGGTCCAGTTGCGGAACTCCAGGTTCTTCTCGATGCCGGTGTGCAGGTAACCGATTCCGCAGCGGGCCTCGGTGACGCTCTCCCCGTCGATCTCCAGGATCAGCCGCAACACGCCGTGGGTGGACGGGTGTTGCGGGCCCATGTTGACGACGATGCGCTCTTCGGCGTCCGCCGCGGCCTGGACCACCTCGTCCCAGTCGGAGCCGGTGACCGTGTAGATCCGGCCCTCGGTGGTCTCCCGCGCGTGCGCGGCGGATGGGGGTGTCGTTGTCTGATCGCTCATCAGTTGTACGACCTCCGCTGGTCGGGCGGCGGGATCTGGGCGCCCTTGTACTCGACGGGCACGCCGCCGAGCGGGTAGTCCTTCCGCTGCGGGTGGCCGGGCCAGTCGTCCGGCATGAGGATGCGCGTGAGCGCGGGGTGGCCGTCGAAGACGAGGCCGAAGAAGTCGTAGGTCTCCCGCTCGTGCCAGTCCAGCGCGGGATACACGCTCACCAGGGACGGCAGGTGCGGATCCGCGTCCGGGACCGAGACTTCGAGCCGGACCGCCCGGTTGTGGGTGATCGAGCGCAGGTGGTAGACCGCGTGCAGCTCACGACCGGTCTCCTGCGGGTAGTGCGCGCCGGAGACGCCGGTGCACAGCTCGAAGCGCAGTGCCGGGTCGTTGCGCAGGGTCAGCGCGATCCGCGGCAGCGACTCGCGGCGCACGTGGAAGGTGAGTTCGCCGCGGTCGACCACGACCTTCTCGATCGCCTCGTCGAACTCGATGCCGGCTTCCGCGAGGGCGCCGGAGAGCTCGTCGGCGACCAGGTCGAACTCGCCTTCGCCGGTCGCGGTTCCGCCCGGGCCGCCGTACGGGCGGGCGGCGGCGCCGGGGAAGGCGACGGTGCGGACCAGCTTGCCGTAGCCGGAGGTGTCGCCCGATCCGCTCGGGCCGAACATGCCGTGGCGGACCTCGATGGGTTCGCCGATCGGTTCGCCCCGCGTGTCACGAGGGGCGGGCAGTTGTGCCTTTTCCTCGGGCGTGGGGTTCGGGGTTCCGTTGGCGGGAGTGGTCACCGGGCACCCCCCTCGGGCGCGTGGCCGACCGGAATGCCGGGGTTGAGCTCGTGCGCGCCTCGGCGGGCACTCGCGGGCAGCATCTCGATGGTGGGCAGCGCCTTCATGGCGGCCTGCTCGGCGGCGCGGGCCGCCTTCTCGCGGTTGACGCCCAGCGGCATCGCCTGGATCTCCTCGCGGAGCTTGATGATCGCGTCCATCAGCATCTCGGGCCGGGGCGGGCAGCCGGGGAGGTAGATGTCCACCGGCACCACGTGGTCGACGCCCTGGACGATCGCGTAGTTGTTGAACATGCCGCCCGAGGACGCGCACACGCCCATCGACAGCACCCACTTGGGGTTGGGCATCTGGTCGTAGATCTGCCGCAGGACCGGCGCCATCTTCTGGCTGACCCGGCCGGCGACGATCATCAGGTCGGCCTGGCGGGGCGAGGCCCGGAAGACCTCCATGCCGAAGCGGGCCAGGTCGTAGCGGCCGGCGCCGGTGGCCATCATCTCGATCGCGCAGCACGCGAGTCCGAACGTGGCCGGCCAGAAGGATCCCTTGCGGAAGTAGCCGGCCAGCCCTTCCACGGTGCTCAGCAGGAAGCCGCTGGGCAGCTTCTCCTCGATACCCACGCGGATGCCCTCTCTCCGTCAGTCGTTGGGGGAAGCCTGTGGGGAAGCCTGGGCGTCTCGGCTCATCGGTCCCACGTCCTTGCCTACGTCCTTGGTCGGTCCCATGCGAGGCCGGTCGGTCAGTCCCATTCGAGGCCGCCGCGACGCCACAGGTAGGCGTAGGCGACGAAGACCGCAGCCACGAACATGGCCATCTCGACGAGACCGAACATCCCGAGCGAGTCGAAGTAGACGGCCCACGGGTAGAGGAAGACGATCTCGATGTCGAAGACGATGAAGAGCATCGCCGTCAGGTAGTACTTGACCGGGAATCGCCCGCCGCCGACCGGCTGCGGGGTCGGCTCGATGCCGCATTCGTAGGCTTCGAGCTTGGCCCGGTTGTAGCGCTTGGGCCCGGTGAGCGCCCCCATTACGAGGGAGACCACTCCGAAGGCCAGGGCAATGCCCCCGAGCACGAGGATCGGCGCGTACAGGTTCACCGCGCTCCCATCTCCCTTCTCAGTCCCCCGAAGTCACGCATGTGACCGGGTTCACAAGCTGCCGGAACGGCGCCCATCCTAGGCCCCTTGTCATGTGATCTGCGACACGGGTAGAGAACGATCATGGTGTGATCTTCACCACCTGATGATCGATCAGAAACGGTTGCGAGCAGGCAAAAATCACACAGGGTGAGAAATAGGGGAGCCTAAACGGTTCGGCACTCACGGACGATGTTGATCACGAGAACCGCCTATACCACCCGTTCACAAGGGCATCAAATTTGGCCGATCATGATCGGTTGTGATAGTCGATCCGAACGGTTGCGCACGGAGCGTCACTGGAAAAACCGCGCTTCGCGCGGGGCGGCTACGCCGCCGGCGGCCTTCGGCCGCTCTCCTTCGCGGGCTCGTCGATCACCGTCGACGATCAAGTCGTGGGCGCTGACGCGCCGGGTGTCACCGACGTGACGGGATCCGGTGCGTGGATCGCCGGTGTGTCGATCACGGGATCCCAGGCGCGCCGACGGGGGGCGTCGCGCGCGGCGCCACCGCTTCGCTCACTGGGACCAACTGCCCCATCCACCACGCCACTCACGAAAGAGTGCCGTCGGCACCGTGGCCCCACTGGGGACCACCAACCCCGGCCGGCCGCGCAGTCCGACCAGTGGACGTCCGACCCACTGCTGTGTTCGGTACTCGGTCGCCACATGAGTACCGGCGCCCATGCCGGCGCAGCCCGTCTCTCCCTAGCGTCGAGCCATGCCCCACACCACACACGTAGACCACAGGACCGGCCGCGGCCCGATCGTCGCATTCGTCGCCTTGGTGGTCGCCGCGATCCTGGCTATGGCCGTTGTCGACGCGTTCGTGGTGTTGACCCTCGCCGTCGACGCCGACACCTGCGAATCCGCGTGTCCGACCGACACCGTCGCCCGCAGCGACCACCTGATCCTCCTGGCCAAGCTCAGCGGCGCCGCGGCTCTCCTGAGTCTCTTCCTCACCGTGGCCCTCCCGCACCGCATCCGTTGGCGAGTCGGCCTCCCGGTCCTGACCATCGGCGTCATCCTCCAGGCCGTGGCCCTGGCCGGCGCGTCCTGACCCCGGTCGCGCGGTCCTTCGGCCCATCCTGAACCGAGTCGACGTCTGCGGGCAGGCCGACGATCCCACGCGGGAGGCACTCGGCTTCAGTCGACGCGCACCCGCACCGCACCCGCACCCGCACCGACGGAGCGGTCGCCGAGCGGAGCCCGCCGTCGAAGTGGCCTCCGCTCGGCGCGGGATCCGAAAGGTCAGCCGCCGATGGGCGGTTCGGCCAGGAGGGTCCACCAGGTCGAGCGGTCGCCGCTGTGCCCGACCATCGCGTCCGCGAGTACCCGCCGTGCGGTGGGGGATGCCCGGCGCCAGTCGGGAAACCGCCACATCCAGCGGCGGACCTCGCCGAGGTCGTGGCCGGCGTCCACCAGATTCGCACCCAGGTAGCCGACCTCCGCCCACGGCGGCCCGAGCGCCACCTGCCCCCAGTCGACGACGGACAGCCGCCCGTCCGGCCGGACGATCATGTTGGCCGAGGTCAGGTCGGTGTGCAGCAAGGTGTTGCCGCACAACGGTCCGGTCCGGCCGGGAGGAAGGTGCTCGCGCAGCCGCGCGGCCAGGGTGGGCAGACCCGCGCTGCGGCCGGGTCGGACGCGCCCGATGCGGTCGAGTGCGCCGACCACCAGCACCATGTCGGGCAAATCCAGGCGCAGTCGGAGGGGGCGACCTTCCACGTGCTCGAAGACGAGTACCCGCCACCCGTCGACCGTGCCGTGCCGCAACAATCGCGGCGACAACACACCTGTGACGGCGCTCGCCGCGATCTCACTCGTCTGCGCCCGCGCGGACAGCGGCGCGGTGGCCTCCTCGGCAACCTTGACGAATACCGAACCGGTGGGGGTGGTGACGGTCGCGGCGAAGGAACTGGTGTACGGCCCGGCAATGGGTTCGACCGAGAGCACGGGTCCGACCGCCTTCTCGATGAACCCTTGGATGGCAAAGGGGAGTTCGGGCCATGCATAACGCCTGTTCATCCCGTCCCCCGAATCGATCCGGTTTCCACGGGCAGACTGAGACAAGGCTTTCCGGTCGATGTCACCGACGACAACACCGCACCGAGTTGCCGCCCAAGGCGGTCCACCCGCATCAACCGCCGTACTGCGGTGTCCAGTTCCACATCGACGTCGAGCGCCACCAGGTGACCGATCGGACACAGGTAGGGCGACCGCCCCGCCCGATGCGGTTGCACCACGGCAACACGCTCCGACGCGGGAGGAAGGGCCACGACGGTCCCCTCGGGAAGGTCGGCATGTGCGTCCACGTGTCGAACACGGCACCCGACACGAATCGGCGGCTGCACATCGGCTCGATATTCTTGAATCTCCATCACGCCTCACGGTGGATAGATGGAGGCAGCGGCCGGGCTCACGCCTGGAATCGAGACGCCCGGCCGCTGCCGGTTGAAGAGGTGGCTACCGACGCTCGGTCTTCCTTTTCTTTCGTTCAATCGGCAGCCGACAAGCTCAAGGCATGCAGGGACGAAGTCACGTTCTCGACGGACCTACAGACCTGTACGGCCACGGCACATCGCGCCGGCCACGCTGTCCGCCGTCCCCGCCACGGTGCGTGCCGCACGAAATCGGATCACCAACCGGATCGCCCCACCGGGACCCGCACGAATACCTGCGGCTCTCGACCGAGCCCTGGTGGCCTTCCGGGTCGAAGGACTCGATGCCGCACCGATCGCGCTGCCACATCGGTCGGTTCTTTGTTGCCTGGCGCCGATGTTGCACAGCGTGTGGGATCTCGGGAAGTGTGAATCCGGCAGCGACCCACTTGCCGTGGTGGCCGTCGTGGCAGATGGGTCCGTAGGCCAAGTGGTGCGCGAGGTTCGCAACAATCCCCAGCCCCCGTCCCCCTTCGCCGTCCGCCGACACGGCGTCCGAGTCACGAGGCCACACGAGCTCTACGAATCGGGTGTCCGTGACTGCGAACGTCAGTGTGTGCCCGTCGACCCACCAGTAGACGGCGATCTCGCCGGTGGTGTGTCTCCAGGCGTTGGTAACCAACTCGGATGCGACCACGAGGACGTCGTCCAGCCAATCGGCGTGACCCTCGGTGGTTCGGTCGACGCCCAAAGCGGTGCACACGTCGAATACGTATGCACGAGCAGCCGTTGTCACGACCGTGTCCCTAGGCAGGTGCAGATGAGGGGCTGGGGCTGACGTCATCTCGAACTCCCTTGCAGCAGGGGGTCTTGCTCGCCCAAAACTGCCCTTCCCGCCTGCTCACGATCAGTGGCGCGAAGGTGACCTCAAGATACAAGCGAACATCCCTGGAGCAATGGTTATCTCTGAAATTTCAACGAGAAGAGTGATCCGTGTGACGATTCAACCGGCACAGTCTCAGGATGAGGCATGGTCGTGGAGCACCATGCGGCAAGATGACGGCGAACATCTGGACACGTGCAGTCGAGGAGACGTGTTGGCGGAGAACAGGCCTGAGCCGACGGTGGCCAGCGTTCAACTCGGTCGTCGCATGCGTAAGTACCGCGACGAGGCCGGGGTTTCCGCGAAGGCCGCAGCCGAAGCGATCGACGGATCCACGCCCAAGATCTCGCGTTACGAAACCGGTCGTCAGTGGCCACTCAAGCGCATCGAGATCGCCGAACTCCTTCGCTTGTACGAGCGAACTCCCAAAGAGGTCGCGGATACGCTCGCTCTGATGGAGAAGGCGAAGCTGCCGGATTGGTGGCAGGACGAGGCCGGCGTCGTCCCCCAGGGCCTGGGCCAACTGTTCGCCGTCGAGACGGCGGCCGACGAACTCAGAACCGTCAGCAGCGGAATGTTGTTCGGCATGCTCCAAATCGAGGAGTACGCCCGAGAGATCATCAGCGTGCACACCATGGATCAGTCGCTGGTCGAGGGCCGTGTTCGATTGCGCTTGCGTCGCCAGGAATTGCTCCGGCGTGCGTCTCCGCCAAGTCTGCTGGCGCTCATCGACGAGAGCGCCCTGCGCCGCGTCATTGGTAGCCGTGCCATCATGCGTGACCAGATCTCACACCTGATCGACCTTGCCGCGCTGCCCAACATCACGATCAGGGTGGTCACGTTCGAGGCCGGAGCCCACAAAGGACTGACCAACGCCTTCCTGTGGCTCAAGCTTCCGCGCGAGACGGAGATGCCGGACGTCGTCTACACGGAAAGCCTCAGCGGTAGCACGTACTTCACCAAAGAAGATCAGGTGGCGGGCTTTGCCGATGCCTTCACCAGCATCGAAACACTGTCTCTCGGGCCGGACGACAGCGTGGACTTCCTGCGCAGCTTGCAGGAGTTCCACTCAAGGTAGGTCGATCTCGCCACCCTCTTCCATCGGTCGACGCTCGATCCGCGCAACGACGCGTGCAGGATCGGCCACCCCGCGTCCCCGCGAGTCCGGACCCGGTCCCATGATGGAGGAAAGCATGCCTAGCCTGGGAGATCACATGTCACAGCCAAACACCACGCCGGCGTGGAGAACCTCTTCCTACAGCGACGGCGGCGGTTGTGTCGAAACCGCCCTCGACACCTCTGGCGTTCTGGTCAGAGACAGCAAAGTGGTCTCGGGGCCCATCCACACCTACGACCGTCGAGCGTGGACGATCTTCGCCGAAGCCATAAAGTTCTCCCACTGACGGAGACCCACGGGACGGCATCTGCACGAGCCCTGGTCTGCTCCTGGTTCGCGTAGTCGGCCAAGTGGAGGAGATCCGACCACATGGAGCACGCGGCGACCGGCCCACCTCGCCCGAAGCACCCGACCGCCGTGTGGACCAAGGCCGCCAATGCCCCCGGTCAAGGATCGGACTGCGTCGATGACTCGGGAAAGTCCTCGTCCGCGCTGCCGGGACTGGTTCGTCGGCATGCTCGAAGACCTCGTCCCACAGGTGGGCGCCGTCAATCGCGGCATTCCACCTGCGGGCGACCCCCGACACCCAAACGATCCACCTGCCCGGCAGCGTGCTGTCGTGGAACCTCCCCGCTGACTGAGTGGGAGCCGACGCCGAATCGGCTTGGCCGCGTTCCGGTGAACCGGGATGCTGGGTCCATGCCAGGGCAGCGGAAGCGAAAGCAGAGGCAGCAGGAGCAACGGCGACGGGACGCCGCCCGATTCGCTCCCGACGCGGGGCACTGGGAGGTGGTCTTCGAGACGCAGGACCAGGCGGAGGGGGACGCTCACCTGCGACGCATGCGTGCCGAGGACGCGGACTTCGACCCGTCGGCAATCAGGATCGAGATCCTGTGCGGACGCCTGACGAACCCGTCCTCGTATCGGCTGAGCCGATTCGTGCCCAACCCGACTTCCGTCCCGGCCGAGGAACACACCGCCGGTTGATCCGCCCCGATCGTGGACATCGCACCGCAAGGGCCGCGATCGAGCGACCGACCCGAACTCGTCGAAGTCGCCGACTCGGCACAAAGGCGTGGGTGTGACCACGCACGACGCATCACGCCTTTGGCAGTTGAGGACCGATTCGGGAGTGCGGAACCGAGCGCGGATGACTGGCCACCGCCCGGCCGATCGTGGGCAAAAACGGGATGAGCGTGGGCGTCCCGGCTGGCTATGGTTGTGGGATGTTCGCTTCCGCTTTCACGAGGACTCGCCGCTTCTAGCGGCGGGCTGAGGGCTTCTCTCTCCTGGTTCCGCCGCACTTCGGGTCCCTTGCCGGTGCGGCTCCTTCGTGCTGCCCGGCTCCGAACTGCCTTTGTGGAGCCCCTCGTGCCTTATCCCACTCATGGTGGACGTCATGAGCTCGGTCAGAACTTCCTTGTCGATCGTGCGGTGATCGCACTTTTCGAGGACCTTGTCGCGCGTACATCCGGGCCGATCGTCGAGATCGGGCCCGGAGACGGTGCCATCACGGTGCCGCTGAGTCGAACCGGACGATCGATCACCGCGGTGGAACTCGACCCGAAGCGTGCCCGGCGGCTGGCGCGGCGGGTGCCCGCGCATGTCGACATCGTGGCCGCCGATGTGCTGCGGTTTCGCTTCCCGCGCGAGCGGCACACCGTGGTGGGCAATCTGCCATTTCATCTGACCACGTCGGTGCTGCGGCGGTTGTTGGAGACCGAGTACTGGCAGAGCGCCGTGTTGCTGGTGCAGTGGGAGGTGGCTCGGCGGCGGGCCGGGGTTGGTGGGGCCACGATGCTGACGGCTGCCTGGTGGCCCTGGTACGAGTTCGCGTTGCACGCCCGGGTGCCTGCTCGGGCATTTCGGCCGATGCCGTCGGTGGACGGCGGGCTGATGTCGATCACGCGTCGGGATGCGCCATTGGTCGAGGGACGGCGGGGCCCGTACCAGGAGTTGGTGCGGCAGGTGTTCACCGGGCCGGGACGGGGGTTGCGTGAAATCCTCACCCGGACGGGGCGGTTCGCGGGTCCGGCGCTGCGCGAGTGGTTTGGGGACGAGCGGCTCGCGCCATATGCGTTGCCCAAGGAGTTGACCGCAGGGCAGTGGGCCGCGTTGTGGCGGCTGAGCGACGTACGGGGACGCGGGGGCGGCGGAAAGGGAGCGGCACGCGCCCAGGGCACCGATTCCGGATGGGCGCGCCGACCCGGCTGAGGCGGCTTCGCCGTCGTCTCCGCCTGACCGCTCGCCGAGGGCCGCAGGTTCCAACCCGGCAACGCGGCCCGCAACTGTACGGCCGGGTGTTCAACGCGGCGACGCCGCGCGCGGGCTCGGGGCCGTGCGCGCTACCGGGCCCACGGGGCGACGAAGGGCTCCTGGCCGGGGATGAGCCCCTGGCCGCCGACCGGAAGGACCACGACCGCCTCGAACGGGTCGGTGCCGTGGTTGGCCAGGGCGAACGAGGTGTCGGCGGGGACGACCAGCGCATCGCCCGGTTCGACGTCGAAGGTGTCACCGTCCATGGTGACGGTGAGCCGGCCCGACAGCGCGACGAAGATCTCCTCCCGGGTGAGCGCGTGCGGCGGGGACGACGTGCCCGGTTTGAGAGTGAGCCGCCATGCGGCGTTCTCGGTGGAACCACGGCTCGGGGCGGCGAGCCCGACAAAGGTCGCGTGCGGGTTGTCGAAGACGGGCGCTTCGGCTGCGGCGATGAACGGCATGGGGATCGTCTCCTTGAGGCAGAGAGCAAGGGCAGAGGGCAGAGGGCAGAAGCGGAGGCAGGGAGAAACAGGAAGTACGGGTCTACTGCGCCCACGGCGGATCGATCAGGTCGCCGCCCATCTCGGCCCGGCCGCCGACGGGCAGGACCGCGACCGCCTCGAAGGGCTCGTCACCCGGGACAGCGATACCGAAGGGCACGTGCGCGGGGACGATGAGGGCGTCACCGGCGTGGAAGTCGCGCGTTTCACCGTCGAGAGTGACGACGGCCTGGCCGCTGATCGCGATGAAGATCTCCTCGCGGGTGACGGCGTGTTCGCGGCCGGGGTTGCCCGGGTGCATGGTGAAGCGCCAGACGCTGTTCTCCTTCGAGCCGCGGCTCGGGGCGGCGAGGCCGGTGGCGGTCATCAGCGGAGCTGCGAAGAGCGGCGCGTCGGCAGCTTTGATGAGAGGCATCGCGGTTCTTTCGGCTAGAGTGTTCAACCAAGGTATACAACCGAAGTTGAGCATATTTCCATGGAGGGCGTCAAGCGTGGATTTCGGACTGTTGTTGGGGCACGCCTACCAGGCCTTCGTCCAAGAGCTGCACGCGCACTTGGCGGAACGCGGGTTCCCCGTGGTGGGGTCGTCGTACGGCTTCGTGCTGCGCACATTGGACCGGGAGGCGGTGACTGCTACGCAGCTCGGCGAACGGCTCGGGATCACGGCGCAGGGCGCGGCGAAGGTGATCGACGAGATGGTGGCCGTCGGCTATGTCGAACGCCGTCCGGACCCGGTGGACAAGCGCGCGAAGCAGTTGCACCTGGCGCCGGGCGGGGTTGCGATGTTGGCGGTGGTGCGTGAGTTCCACGCCGAGTACGAGGGCAGGTTGACGCGGGAGGTCGGCGCGGATGACGTGGCCGCCGTACGACGGGTATTGGCGGCGATGGTCGCCACATCCGCCGGGCCGGACCTGGCGCGCCTGTTCCGCCCGTTGTGAGGAAACCCCACGCGGGTGACGGCAGCAATCGACCGCACGGGCGGACGTGCGGACGTATGTGCGTGGCCGATCCGTCAGGGCCCGATCGTGCGATCACCCCGTCGGCATCCCGGTTCAGTCGGCGGCGATCGGCTCCTGGAGTTCCGTAACCCGCTGTTCCGGATCGCCGGGCGTAGCGGCTTCGATCGTCCGGAGCCTCGCCTCGCCCCGGGCCGGCCGCAGGGCGTCCGCCGCGACGGCGACGGCGAGTTGGGCCCGGCGCAGCCGCAGCATCCCGCGCAGTTCCCCGACGCTCACCCGCTCGTCCAGGATGCTCCGCACCTGGTGAAGGGTGAAGCCGAGGTCCTTGAGCGCGGTCACCCGGTTGAGCCGCGCGAGTTGGCCGGCCTCGTAGAAGCGATAGCCGCTGTCCGGATCGACGCGGGCGGGCCGCAACAGCCCGATCGCGTCGTAATGCCGCAGCATGCGAACCGATACGCGACCGTGCCTGGCGACGCCGACAGGGCGGGGTGGCCGGGCGCACGGGCACAGAACGGGTGGACCGGGCGGGCGCACGGGCACAGAACGGGTGGACCGGGCGGGCGCGCGGGCACAGAACGGGTGGACCGGGCGGGCGCGCGGGCCGCAGAACGGGTGCTGAGTCGGTGGGCCGGGCGGGCAAACGCCCAGTCGGCGCGGACCGGCCGGCCTTGTGGCGGAGACGCGTAGCGAACGAGCCGGCCGACGCGGAGCGACCGTCTCGTGGCGGGCGCGTAGCGCGGATGGTAGCCGAGCGCTGAGCGGGTGAGCACGCGGGCGCGGAGCGGGGCCGAAAGCGCGCGACTCGCCATCCATCAGGCGCAGTCGGTTGCCCATTCGCTTCGCAAGCGCAGCCCCCGCCCACCCCTGCCAAATGGCGGGCGGCGGGCGGCGGGCGGCAGGCGGCAGGACCGGACGCCAGAGCGGTGCTCTCGGTCGTGTCCGGTGCTCACACCTCGGAGCAGTGATTCGGGAGCGGTGCACGTGTTCCGAGACGGCGGTTCAAGAGCGGCGCTCTCGCTTGGAGTGCGGCAACGCGCGAGAGGCTGCGCTTCGAGACGACGGATCGAGACCCGTGCCGGACCCGGAGACCCGACCGGCCGCAGTGGCGCAAGCCCGATCAGGCGCCGGTCATTCCCGGGCGGGCCACGGACGGTCCGGCGCGTGGCCCTCAGCCGACCGGCCCGGACCGGTCCCATCCGTGCGCGTGGGCGTGTAGCTGCACGCTGCCGGGCTCGACCTCCGCGCCGCAGGTCCGGCACATCACCGCGACGTCGAGTTCGTGGTCGCCGTGTCGGAAAACCACCGGTGGTTCCTCGGCCAGCCAGCGGTCGCCCCAGGACGCCAGGGTCTGGAGCACCGGTGCAAGGTCACGACCCTGGGCGGTCAGGTGGTATTCGAAGCGCGGCGGGCGGTCCTGGTAGCGGCGGCGCTCCAGAATGCCGGCCGCCTCCATTGCGCGCAGCCGGGTGGTCAGGATGTCGCGCGGCGCGCCGGTGTTGCGGGCGATCGCGTCGAAGCGGTGGTTGCCGAAGCTCAGTTCGCGTACCGCCAACAGCGCCCACTTCTCCCCCACCACGGCAAGCGTCGCCGCGACCGAACACGGTCGGCCGACGGGAGCGCGGGCGGCGCGGGGCGCGCCGGCGGGACGATCGGGCGCCTCGGCGGAAGAGGTCTCGACCGACCCACCCGACAGGCCCTCGGCACCCCGGCATGAGGTGTCGCCTTCGGGGCCCGTCGTACGGCGCGCGCGACTCACCACCTCGCCCGCCGAGCCCGTCGCGGGTTCCGCCATACCGCCCACCGGTCCCGGGCCATCATCGACGGAACCCGCTGCGGGCCCTCCCGCACCGCCCGCCGATCCCGGGCCGCTGCCTGGCCAACCCGCTGCCGACCCTGGGCCACTGCCCGCCGAGCCCGCCGCAGGCCCGGCCGCGCCACCCGCCGGCCCCGTAACGCCGCTCGCGGTGGCCGAGGGGGCGGCTCCCGGGCGGGCCGAGGCGTTGCCGGGGCGCGCGGCGGAGTCGTCGGGGGGCGAACCGTTCGTAGAACCACTCATGACAACCACATCGACAAGGTTGCCATCTCCAACTCACCCGCGCTACGTTGACGAAAGGCAAGTTGGATTTTCCAACTCACCAGGCCTTCGGTACCCCGTCCCACCCGAAACGCCGCAAGGCCCGAGTGCATCTGTCGAAAGGCGGCCGCTCATGAGCAACGAGGCGTACATCGTCGACGCCATCCGAACCCCGGTCGGCAAGCGCAACGGAAGTCTTGCCAAGGTCCACCCCGCCGATCTCGGCGCGCACATCCTGCGCGGCCTGATCGACGGCACCGGCATCGACCCCGCCGCCGTGGACGACGTGATCTTCGGCTGTCTCGACGTGATCGGCCCGCAGGCCGGCAACATCGCCCGGACCTCCTGGCTCTCCGCGGGTCTCCCGATGAGCGTCCCGGGCACCACCATCGACCGCCAGTGCGGCTCCTCCCAGCAGGCCGTGCACTTCGCCGCGCAGGCCGTACTCAGCGGCACCGCCGACGTCGTGGTCGCCGGCGGTGTGCAGAACATGAGCGCCGTACCGCTCTCCTCGTCGCTGCGCGCCGGGCGGGAGTTCGGCTTCGAGACTCCGTACGACGGCGCGCTGGGCTGGCAGGCGCGGTTCGGCGACCAGGAGATCAGCCAGTTCCGTGCGGCCGAGCTGATCGCCGAGCGCTGGGGGCTCACCCGCGAGGACATGGAGGCATTCGCCGCCACCTCGCACGAGCGCGCGCTGCACGCCCAGCGCGAGGGGCGGTTCGCGGGCGAGATCGTCCCGTACGGCGAGGTCACCCGCGACGAGGGCCCGCGCGAACCCGACCTCGCCAAGATCCGCTCGCTGCCCAGCCTGCGTCCCGGCGGCCGGATCACCGCGGCGCTGGCGAGCCAGGTCTCCGACGGCGCCTCGGCCACCCTCGTGGTTTCCGAACGTGCCCTGCGCGTACACGGGTTGCGGCCACGGGCGCGGATCCACCACCTCACCGTCCTGGCCGACGACCCGATCATGATGCTCACCGGACCGATCCCGGCGACCGCTCGGGCGTTGGAGCGCACCGGCCTGACGATGGACGACATCGACCGGGTCGAGATCAACGAGGCGTTCGCGTCCGTGGTCCTGGCCTGGCAGCGCGCGACCGGCGCCGATCCGGAACGGGTCAACGTCAACGGCGGCGCGATCGCGCTCGGCCACCCGCTCGGCGCGAGCGGTACCAAGCTGCTCGCCACGCTGCTCAACGAGCTCGAACGCACCAACGGCCGCTACGGCTTGCAGACCATGTGCGAGGGCGGCGGCATGGCCAACGTGACCATCATCGAGCGTCTGGCCTGACCCACCCGTCCACCGGCCGTCCGGCCGGCCGCCGGCCGAACAGACCCGATCGGCGGGCGGCCGGATGACCAACTCGCCGACTATTCACGGCAGTTCCACCCCTCCGAAAGCAGCCCAGCATGAAGATCCCTGGTTCGGTGGCCCTCGTCACCGGCGCCAACCGTGGCCTCGGCCGCGCCTTCGCTCGCGCCTTGGTCGACCGCGGCGCACGCACTGTGTACGCGGGTGCCCGCGACCCGGACACCATCACCGACCCGGGCGTCGTCCCGGTCAGGCTGGACATCACCGACCCCGAACAGGTCGCCGAGGTCGCCCACCGGCTCGGCGACGTCGATCTGCTCGTCAACAACGCGGGCGTATCCCACTCCGCGTCGCTCCTGCGTGCCGAGACCCTGGACGCGGCGCGCGCCGAGATCGAGACCAACTACTTCGGCACGCTCTCCCTGAGCCGCGCCTTCGCCCCCGTCCTGGCCCGCAACGGCGGCGGCGCGCTGGTCAACATGCTCTCCGTGCTGTCCTTCATGACCCTCCCTCAGGTCGGCTCGTACAGCGCCTCCAAGGCTGCCGCCTGGTCCCTCACCAACGCATTGCGCCTGGAACTCGCCGCCCAGGGGACCCTCGTGGTCGGCGTGCACGCGGGCTTCATCGACACGGACATGGCAGCCGGCGTACAACTGCCCAAGATCGCCCCCGAGGACGTGGCCGCGCAGACCCTCGACGCGGTCGAGGCCGAGCAGTACGAGGTCCTCGCCGACCACTACAGCCGGGACGCCAAAGCCGCCCTGTCCGCCGACCCGGAGGTGCTGTACCCGACGCTCCGCCGCTGACCTGACTGCGTCCCGGCGGCCTCGCTCGCTGCCGGCTCGCTCGGCCGAGTGCGCCGATGGCTCGGCGCAGGCGGTCGATCGCGAGGCGGGGTGGCTGCGGTCGCCTTTCGACGCGACGACGCGTGTCGCGATGGACCCGGGCGAGGTGACGAACCGTGGGTTCGGAAGGCGCTGTCGCGGATCGGGACGGGTCCGGGTCGGAAACCGATGACATGGTCGGCGCGTTCGGTCCCGTCGGCTTGGCCGGCGCGTTCGCCCGACTGGTGCGCTCGGCTTGGCCGGCGCGTTCGGTGCGCTCCGGCCTGGTCGGCCCCTCCGCGCACTCGTCGGTGAGTCGGTCGGCGTGATCTCCGCCCGGCTCGCCCGCCGGCCGACCACGAGATCGGCTCCTTGGGCCCAACACCCACATCGACCACCGTTACGTCCAGCGGCACTTGGCGCCTCCGGCCCGGCCCCCGGCGCCCGGTCGGTCGCCCCGTTCGGCCGCTGCGGTCAGCCGCCCGACGTCTCCGCGCCCAACGTCCGCCGCGCGACCAGGGCCGCGTTCAGCCGATGCAGGTCCTCGACGCGGTTCGGGGACAGGCCGGTGAGGCCCGTCACCCGGCGGATGCGGTAGTCGACCGTGTTCGGGTGCAGGTGCAGGATGGCGGCGGTGGCCCGGCGGTCGCGGCCGTGGGTGAGGTACGTCGCCAGCGTGAGCAGTAGTTCGGGCCTGCGGTCGAGCGGCTCCAGGAGGCCGGCCAGACCGGCCAACGCGGCGCTCGGGCGGCTGAGTTGGTAGTCGAGCAGGACGTCGGTGAGCAGGTACAGGCCAGGGCCGCGGCCGCTGCTGCGGATCAGCCGGAGCACCTCGGTGTTGCGGTCCACCGCTTCCGGAATGCCGGTGGGCTCGGTGAGCGCGGCCGAGGCGGTGATCGGGGTGTCGGCCGCGTCGGCGGCGTGCGCAATCAGGGCCCGTACCTCCGGCCAGTCGGGCGCGGCGTCCATCGGCAGCAGCGCGGTCCCGCCGCCCGGGTCGAGCGCGGTCAGCGCGGGGCGGCCGGTGAAGCCGTCCAGGGCCTGCCGGATCCGGCGCAGCTTGCGCCGCGCGGCGATGGCGGCGCACGGGCCCGGGCGCGCCTCGTCCGGATGTGCGGCGAGAACAAGGGTCAGGACCAGATAGTGGGCGGCCGGGCGCACTCCCGTCCGGCCGGCCACCGTGTCCGCCGACTCGCCTGCGAGCAGGGCCGCGAACAGCGCGTAACGGCCGCTCTGTTCAGGACCCTCCAGCAGTCGGCGGGCTTCCAGGTAGGCCGAACTGACCGCCGCGACGATGGCCCGCTGGAGTCCGAACAGATCGGCGAACAGGGTCAGTACGTCGCCGAGTTCCTCCGGTCGCGCCTGGCCGGTCGTCTCCCGCCAGCACATTTCGACGCCGATCTGATAGGCGGTCAGGATCGCGTCGAGCGGTACGCCCTCCTCCGCCCGCTGGGCCGCCGAGGCTCGCTGCGGACCGAGATCCGCATCGGCCGCCGCGAGCCGGCCCTCGACCACATCGGCGAACAAGCGCACCGTGTGCTGCACGATCTCGGCGATGTCCCCGGCCAGTTCCTCGGCCGGCAGCGCCGCGTACGCGGGCAACTCGGCGGGCAGCCGATCCAGCACCTCCCTGGTCAACCTGGGCGCGCCGGCCCGCAATCGGGCCGCCACCGGCCGCCCGCCGATCCGCAGCGGTCCGGGGCGGGGTCGATCGGGGTGTGATTGTGCGGTGGGGGCGTTGGGGGTGTTGGCCCTCTTGGGCGCGGTGGGCGAGTTGGACGCAGCGGGCGCGGCGTGTTCGCTGGGCGCCGCGCGTGCGGCGCGTGTCCGGTCACGCGGCGAGTTGGCACGTGTCACAGGGACCTCCCGGAAAGTCTGTGTTACTCACCAGTTAAGCCGCTGTGTCCGAGTCTGCATGATGACGCGTGGGACATTCCACGACCGGCGGGAGTCGTCATGAACTCTGCTGCACGCACGAGGAGTCGGCTGCACAGCAGTCCCCGGGATCCACATCGTCGCCTGCGCGGGTTCGGCCGCGGGACCGCAGCGGCGATCGTGGCCGGCGCACTGGCCCTTGCCGTCCTGGTCGCCGCGACCGGGCCGGCGGGCGCGGCGGATCGTCAGGTCTATGTCGCGCTCGGCGACTCGATGGCCTCGGGTCCGCTGATCCCGGACATCACCGGGCCGCTCGCGTGCGGCCGGTCCACCAACAACTACGCACACGTACTCGCGGCGCGCCTGAACATCGCCGAGTTGCGGGATGTGACGTGCAGCGGCGCGGACAGCAACGACATGACGTCACCGCAGCACCTGTCCGTGGCCGGCGTCGACATGGGCGAGGCGCCGCCGCAGTTCGACGCGCTGGGTACGGACACCACGCTGGTCACCCTGACCATCGGCGGCAACGACGTGGGCCTGGTGGGGATAGCCCAGGGTTGCGCGACACTCAACCCGTTCGCGGCTCCGTGCCGGGACAAGTGGACGGCCGGCGGGGTCGACCAAATCGCCCAACGCATAGACGCCTTCGCGCCGAAACTCGGTGCGGTACTCAACGGCATCCACCAACGCGCACCGCACGCGCGGGTCGTGGTCACCGGCTACGGCCTGTATATCAAGCCCGGCGGCTGCTGGCCGTACCAGCCGGTCCTCGGTGTCGACGCGGACTACCTCCAGGGCAGCGTGAACCGCCTCAACGCAACGATCGCCGCCCAAGCCGGCACACACGGCGCCGACTACGTGGACGTGGCCGGCCCCAGCACCGGCCACGACGCGTGCCAGGCTCCCGGAGCCAAGTGGGTGGAGGGCTACGTCCCCACCGACCTGGCCGCCCCTCTACACCCCAACCGCTGCGGCGAAGCCAACTACGCCACGATCATCGCGACCCACATCCCCGACTGACCGACCAGCCCGGCCACACCCGCGCCGCGCGCCCCCGGCCTGCGGAGGCGCGCGGACGGCACGGGGTGTCCGGCGAACAGCATGACGACGGGATACACACGGGGCCCGGGTCGGAGCGGGGCACGGAGTGGACCGGCACGCTTACGGGAAGCGGATGACAGCCCGGGCTCGGAGCAACGGGCGTGCAGCGGACCGGCAGAGCACACCGGCGCGCAGGCCGGCCGCGCACGGCGGCCCAGGCGCGGGCAACCGGCTCGCCGCATCCCGCAACCAAGCCGCCCGCCCCCGCGCCCCACAACCGTGCCGGTGCTCGATGGCCGGAGCGGCCCGTAGCCCACGTGCGGGTTCAGTCGTGGCTGTGGTCTCCCGATTGGGCGAGGGAGCGATCCGCTCCCGCCTCCATCTCCTTTCGGGCCACCTCGTCCGTGACGCCGGAGCGTTCGAAGGCCACGAGTGCCCCGCGCCACAACTCGGCCGCCTCGCGGTACGCGAAGTGGATCTCCGCGTCGAGTGCGGCGAGGCGGGCGAAGTGGGTGGCCTTGGCGGCCGTCGCGCGGGATGCCGAGGCCAGGTAGTGGTGCGCCAGCGCCGCCACGTCCCGCGGGCGCACAGCCTCGATCGCCTCGGCCGTGCGTGCGTGCATGCGGGCTCGGCGCAGTTGGGACAGGTCCTCGTAGAGCGTGTCGCGGACCAGCGCGTGGGTGAACCGTAGTTGGCCCGCGTCCGGCTCGACGAGCAGTCCCGTCAGCAGCGCCGATTCGACCGCGTCGAGCACGGTGTCCTCGTCGGTGCCGCCCTGTGCCAACAGCACGTCGACGTCGATGTCCCGACCGAGCACGCAGGCCTGTTTGAGCACCTCCTGGGCGGCCTTCGGCAACCCCGCGACATGCCGCCGGATCACGTCCCGTACCCCGACCGGGACCTCGGACACCGCTGCGTGCGCCCCCTCGGCCGCGAGTACCCGCGCCGTCTCCAGGACGTAGAACGGGTTGCCCGCCGTGCGGTCCACGATCGCCCGGACGGTGTCCTCGTCGATCGGCGCCGAGACCGCGCCGCGGACCAGGTCGGCGACCGCCTCCGGGGCCAGGCCGGTGAGTTCGATGCGTTCCGGGCCGCATCGTGCCAAGCGGGCGAGCGCGTCGGCGAGCAGGTCGCCGACCTCGTTGTGCCGGTAGGTGACCACCAGCAGCACCCGTCCGGTCGCGTCCCGGTCGGTGGCCAGGTGGCACAGCAGTGCCAACGTCTCCTCGTCGGCGCGGTGCACGTCGTCCAGGACCAGCAGCCACGGCGTCTCGGCGGTGGCGCGGGCCAGGTAGCCCACCACCGCCTGATGCAGTCTCAACTTCGCCGCGGCCTGATCGCCGACCGGAACGAACGAGTCGGCGAGCAGCGGTGCCAACACGCGCGCGGTCTCCTCGTCCGGGGGACTCACCGCCGCGAGCGTGCGCAACATCTGCGTCCACGGCCACCCCGCCGGCGCGCCGCCGGATTCCGGGCAGCGGCCCCACGCGGCCCGCCAGCCCTCGGCGGCCAGCAACTCCCGGACGTGCTCCGTCAATGCGGTCTTGCCCTCGCCCGGGTCGCCGCTGACCAGCGCGACCGCAAGCCGCCCATCGGCGCGCTTCGCCGCAGCCAGCAGCGTCGCGGTCTCCTCGGCCCGGCCGATCAAGGTGGTCATGCGCGCCACGTACTCGCCCCTTGCCACATCGCCGGAAATCCGCTCGGAACCCTGCTCGGAAGTGTGCTCGGAAATGTGGCCCGACCTGTGATCCGAGCTGTGGTCGGAAGAGATCGCGGGATGGATCCGCGCCGCGCCCGGCACCTCCCGAAGCGGTGGCGCAGCGGCTCCCGTCGCGTTCGGCGTCGCCGTCGGTGCGTCCAACTCCGCGGCGTGCGCCAGGATGTCCGCCTCCAGGCGCTGCAACCGCGCGCCCGGCTCGACCCCCAACTCCTCGCGCAGCGCGGTCCGTACCCGGCGCAGCACGGCCAGCGCGTCGCCCTGACGCGCGCATCGGTACATCGCCAGCGCGAGCAGTCGCCAGCTCTCCTCGCGCAACGGGTGTGCGGCCGCGTGCGCCTCCAGGCCCGGCACGATCCCGGACGCCTGCCCGATCGCGAGGCCGGCCTCGGCCCGGCGCTCGACCGCGACCAGGCGCAACTCCTCCAGCCGGGCCGCCTCCGGCCGAGCCCACGGTTCGTCGGCGAACTGCGCGTACGCCGGCCCGCGCCACAGGTCCAGCGCCGCGGTCAACTCACGCAGCGCCTCCTCGGCGGCGCCGGCCGCCAGTAGGCCGCCGGCCCGGTGTACCAGTGCCTCGAAGCGCCACGCGTCGACCTCGTCCGTGCCGACCCGGAAGGCGTAACCCGGCGGCGCGGTCACCAGCACGGTCGAGGGTGTGCGCGGCGCGCGGTCGGGTTCGAGCGCACGGCGCAGGTGCGACACGAAGGTCTGTACGGAGCCGAGCGCGCGGTGCGGCGACTCACCGTGCCACAGGTCCTCGATCAACCGGTCGACCGGTACGACGTGCCCCCGCGCCAGGACGAGCCGAGCGAGAACGGCCCGATGGCGCGGGCCGCGCAGGTCGGCCGGTCGGTCACCGTCCCACGCCTCGAGCGCTCCCAGAACACGAAACGTCAGCATGGATATGAGACCTTACTGATGCGTCACGAGCGACCGAGCGGCGGCCGGGGCTGAAGTCGTCCGGCCGTTGTCCCACGTCGCGTTCAACGCTCACTCGACGCCCGATGAACGCCCTTGCCGTCGTCCTGCCGCCGACCTGCCGCCCACTCGCCATCCACCCGACGACGGCCCCTCCGGCGCCGATTCGCCGAACGCGAGCCCGGACGACGACGCCGACCGGCACGAACGCGGCGCCGGCCGGCCACACATCACCCACCGACACCGCGCCCTGTCATTTGGGACCGGACGGTCGACGACCGTCGGTCCCGGGCCCCGGATCGGGGCGGGCCCCGAGCCTCAACTCCCGTTCTGCGAAGGCTCGGTCGCCGACTCCGCAGCCTTCGGGTTCGCCGGGGAGGCGGGCGGAGCCGAGTTCGGCGGCACCGGCGGGGTGGTCGGGTTCGCCAGGTTCGGCGCGCCCGAGACGCCGGCCGAGGGAGTCGCCGACGGTGCGCTCTGCGGCAGTTGCGCACCGGGCGGCGGCACCGCGCCCGGATTCGCCGAGGGTTGGCCTCCCGGTCGCACCGGGATCGCAATCGTAAAGGGCGCCGTGCCCTCCTCGACCCGGCAGTTGGCCCCGCCCGGCTCGACGACCACCCGGGGCTGCGGGAACGGCAGGCTCTCCCGATTGGGCACCGGGTTCGGCTTCGACCACGCGGGCCCACACCGATAGTCGTAGTCGGCCGTAGCGAGCCCGAGTTGCTTGCCGTTCTGGTCGAAGAGCAATACGTCCTTGAGCGGGCGACCCTGCGCGTCGAAGGGATAGATGTTCTGCAGTCGTTGCCCGTCCAGCGTGCCCAGCAGCGTGCCGGGGTCCAGCGGACTCCCCTCCGGGGTATGGAAGCGCGACGGGTACTGCGGCTGCGGGGCGTAGGCCACCCGCTCCATCGAGACCCCGTCCGGATTCAATTGCCCCGCGCCGAGCACCCCGATCCCGGCCCCGATCAGGAGCGCGTTGATCGGCACCGCCGCCCACACCAGTCGACGATCGCGAGCCGCACGCGGGCCCAGCCACAACGACCCGACCAGGGCCAGGACACCGGCGCCCACCGGCCACCACACGCCGCCCGCCACGACCCACGCCAGCACGGCCACGATCAGCGCCCGCGCCACCCACCACGCGCTTTGCAGACCCATCAGGAAGCGCACCGGTTCGGCCCATCGGCCCGTGCGCAAGGACTCCCCGAGAGCCCTCGCACGTCGGCTGATCGACAGTGCGGCGACCTCGGGCAGTCCCGGCTCACGGCCGCGCAACCACAGTGCGTTCAGTGCCTCGACAGCCAGGCCCAGCAGGCAAGGAAAGACCCACCACCGGTCCTCCCCGTCTTTCGCGGCACCGATCCCGATGCCGGTCACGAACGCCGCGCCGAGCGCCACGAGCAGTCCCAGGCACAGGAGTTCGACCTTGCCGAACTGCGACAGCCGGCCCGATTCGGTCGGCGTCAGCGGGGGGTACCCGGCCGCCGCACGCAGTTCGGCCGCGTACTCGTGCGGGGTGCCCAGACGTGCGCGCAGCGACTCCGAGGTGACCGCGCCGTCGAGTTCGGCGACCACCTCGCTCAGGTTCACCCCGACGTCGTCCAGGATCTCCTCCGCCTCGGAGGCCGGGAGGTCGGCCAGAATGCGGGCTACCTCGACGCGGTAGTCCTCCGCGACGGGGTGCAGTGCGGTGTCCTTCATCGGGTCTCCCCCACCAGTTCCGACATCGTCCGGGCGAACGAGTTCCACGTGTCGGTGGACTCCCGGAACCGCTCTCGGCCGGGCTCGTTCAAGGCGTAGTACTTGCGGTTCGGGCCTTCGTCGCTGGCCACCACGTAGGACGTGAGGAGTCCGGCGTTGTACAGCCGCCGCAGCGTGCCGTAGACCGACGCGTCACCCACGTCGTCGAGGCCGGCCTTGCGCAACCTGCGCAACACGTCGTAGCCGTAGCCGTCTTCCTCGCGCAGCACGGCGAGCACCGCGAGGTCCAGCACTCCCTTGAGCAACTGACTCGGATCCATGACCCCTCCAGCTCTTGTGCGTCGCACGGTACCACGCAATGCGTAGTAGTGCTCGAATCCGCGACCGCCGCGATATCCGCTCGGCCCGCGCAGCGGATCGGGCCCGGCCCGCATTTGTAGTAGCGGAGGCTTTCGAACAAGGAGACGACACCATGCGGTTCGAGGACTTCGCGGCAGCCCGGCTGCCGGCCTTGCTGCGGTATGCCGCGCTGCTGTGCGGGGAACGGGAGTTGGCGCGAGACCTCGTCCAGGAAGCCCTGACGAAGGCGCTCGTGCGCTGGAAACGCATCGGTTCCCTGGACCGACCGGACGCCTACGTGCGCACGATGGTCACCAACGAGTTCCTGTCCCTGCGCCGACGCAAGGCCGTGCGCACGGTGGCCCTGACCTACGAGGCGATCAGCGGCCCGGACGCCCCCAGCGTGCCGGACCACGCCGCCGCCGTCGGCGCCGGAGACGACCTGTGGCGTCGCCTGATCGCCCTGCCTCGCCAACATCGCGCCGTCCTGATCCTGCGCTACTACGAAGGACTCACCGACGACGAGATCGCCGACACCCTGAACTGCCGGCCCGGCACCGTCCGCGCCTACGCGTCCCGGGCCCTGGCCACCCTGCGCGTGCAGCTGTCCGTGGAGCTGCCCAGAATCCCCTCGATGAGCCAAGGAGAGCCGGCGTGACCGAAGTTCGAGACCTCGAAGAGGCATTCACCCGCCACGAGCACCTGGCCCCCACAGCCGACGGAATGATCGAGGCCGCGTACACCGGAGCCCGACGCACACGCCGACGACGCCGGATCGCGGCCGGACTGGGCGTGGCCGCCGTGCTCGCGATCGGCGCCGCCGCGCCGAGCGGATTCGCGCTGCTGACCGACAACGGACCGCAGCAAGTGACCGGCCCCGCCGCACCCATGGTGAAGCCGCCTGCGGTGTCCATCGGCGTCGACGGGGCCGAGGGCCTGTTCGTCATGGAACGGGGCTTCTCGGGAAGCACCGCGTTGGCAACCATCCGCTCGGACGATCTTCGGCCGGTCGGCGAGGCCCGAACTGTCGGCGGCAGGGACGGGATCGTCGGCGTCTACGCGCCTGCCGACGTGGACGTGGCCGCGCTGGACGCCGGCGAGGCGATCACCGTGCAGGGACATCCGGCCCGCCTCGTCGAGAACTATCTGATCGATCCGGCCTCGAACCACACCGGTCCGGAGAATGCCTCCGCCGTCAAGAAGGGCACGGTCGACGCGAACGGAAAGCTGGTGCCCGCCACGCCCACGGACGTACGGGCATCGGTGGTCGCCTGGCGGGATGCCACCGGCTCCTGGGTGATCGTCTCCGGTCCCCGGCAGCGCGCCGACCTGCTGCGCCTGGCCGAGGCGGTCCGGCTCGAACCGACCGGCACCACCACGCCGTACCGACTCGGCTTCGTGCCGGACACCCTCCGGCTCGACTACGGCGGCTCGAACACCGGCGACCCGAACCAGGCGAATTCCGTGCTCGTCTTCGGCGCCGCCGCGCAACCCGTGCTGAAGCGGAGCTCACTGCTGAGCCTGTCCGAACAGGGCGCGCTGCGCATCCACGTCATGGCCGGGGACAGCGGCCACCTGGGCATGGTCGAACGATCCGGTGCGCCGCGGGTGATCGCCGGACACGACACCTGGTACTTCACCCGGCCCGCTGCCGGCCTGTTCATGCCCGAAGGAGGCGCAAGCATGGTCGCGAAGGTGAACGGCTGCGAAGTGCTGATCACCGTCACCGACACCAACGTGGTGCCCTATGCGGCACTCGAGCGCATGCTCGCGTCGATGACCTTCGGCAACTGCAGGGCCCCGAACACCTGGACCGCCCCGCTTCGCTGATCGCGCCGTTCAGCGGACGAGCCGAACTCCCTTGCAAGTCACCGGGGTTCGGCTCGTCTTCGGAATCATCGCGCAGCCGCCGTGTAAGAGTCCAACTCGGCCACATACCCGTCCCGCACATCCTCCGGCAGCCACGCGATCGCGAACGCGTTGTACTCGAAGCGGGCCACCTCGGCCCGACTCAGGCCCAGGACCTCCTGGGTGCGTTCGAGGTTCTCCAGCACGTACGCGTCCATGTACGCCGGGTCGTCCGAGTTGATCGTGACCAGGATGCCCTCGTCCAGCATCCGCCGGATCTCCTGCTCCTTGATCCCGTCCACCACAAAGGAGTTGGAGACCGGACACACCGTCAGGCCGAGCCCGCGCTCCTTGATCGCCGCGACCAGTTTCGGGTCCTCCAGGGCGTTGGAGCCGTGGTCGATCCGGTCCACGCCGATGTCCTCGATCGCCTGGCGGATGTGCTCGACGCTGTTCTCCTGGTCGACGTCGCAGTGCATGGTGAGCCGGAAGCCCTCGGCCCGCGCCCGCGCGTACACGGCCGCGAACTTGGCCGGCGGGTTGCCGCGCTCGTCCGAGTCGAGCCCTATCCCCACGATCCACTCCCGGTACGCCAGCGACTGCACCAGCGTGGCCATCGCGTACTCGGCCTGGAAGTCGCGCAGGAAGCACATGATCAACTGAGCCCGGATGCCCAACTCGCGCCGCGCATCCCCGATCGCCCGGGTGAGCCCGCGCACGACCACGTCGAACGGCACGCCGCGACCGGTGTGCGCCTGCGGGTCGAAGAACATCTCCACGTAACGCACGTTCTGCGCGGCGGCCTTGCGCAGGTACGCCATGGCCAGGTCGTAGAAGTCCGGCTCGTGCACCAGAACCTGCATGCCTTCGTAGTAGACCGTGAGGAAGGACGCAAGGCTGTCGAACCGATACGAGGCACGCATCTCCTCGACCGAGGAGTACGGCAGCTCGATCCCGTTGCGCTCGGCCAGCGCGAACTTCAGCTCGGGCTCCAACGTGCCCTCGATGTGCAGATGCAGCTCGCACTTGGGCAATCCGGCGATGAAGTCGCGCATGTCGCGGGCGTCTTGCATGGGAGCAGTCCTCCGGAGTCGTAGTGATGGTGCGCCGCCGAGCCAAGCACACCACCACTACGCGCGCACTACGCCGGCACTACCCGCGCATCACGCCGCCGGCGCGATCCGCACCATGCCGTTGATGATCCGGTCCATCGCGTCGCCGCCGCGCGGGTCGGTCAGGTTGGCCAGCATCTTGAGCACGAACTTCATCAACATCGGGTGCGGCAGGCCGTGCTTGGTGGCGAAGTTCATCACCCGCGGGTCGCCGATCAGCTTCACGAACACCCGACCGAGCGTGTAGTAGCCGCCGTAGGTCTGCTTGAGGATGCGCGGGTAGTCGTGCAGCGCCCGCTCGCGGCCCTCGGGGGTCAGCCGGGCCACCGCCTGGGTGATCACCTGGGCCGCGATCTCGCCGGACTCCATCGCATAGGCGATGCCCTCGCCGTTGAACGGGTTGACCATCCCGCCCGCGTCACCGACCAGCAACAGGCCCTTGGTGTAGTGCGGTTGACGGTTGAAGCCCATCGGGAGCGCGGCGCCCCGGATCGGGCCCTCCTGGTTCTCGTCGGTGTAGCCCCACTCCTCCGGCATGCCCGCGACCCAACCCTTGAGCAGGTCGCGGTAGTCGATGTCCTTGAACGCGGAGGAGGTGTTCAGCAGGCCCAGGCCCACGTTCGAGGTGCCGTCGCCCATGCCGAACACCCAGCCGTAGCCGGGCAGCAGCTTCTCCTGGCCGTCGCGCCGGTCCCACAATTCCAGCCACGACTCGAGGTAGTCGTCGTCGCTGCGCGGGGACTTGAAGTAGGTGCGCACCGCGACGCCCATCGGGCGGTCCTCGCGGCGGTGCAAACCCATCGCGAGCGAGAGCCGGGTCGAGTTGCCGTCCGCGGCGACCACGATCGGCGCGCGGAAGACGGTCTCCTCCTTCGAGCCGTTCATCCGCACGCTGACGCCGACGATCCGGCCGGTACGGTCGTCCAGGATCGGGCCGGTGACGTTGGCGCGCTCGTACAGCTTGGCGCCGGCGGAGGCCGCCTGGCGGGCCAGGATCTCGTCGAAGTCGGCCCGCTTGCGGACCAGGCCGTGCGCGGGATAGCTGGCCAGGTCGGGCCAGTCCAGTTCCAGGCGCATGCCGCCGCCGAGGATGCGCAGACCCTTGTTCGGCAGCCAGCCGGCCTCGACCGAGGTGTCCACGCCCATCGCGATCAGCTGCTTGGTGGCGCGCGGGGTGAGTCCGTCGCCGCAGACCTTCTCCCGGGGGAACTCGGTCTTCTCCAGCAGGATCACGCTGACACCGGACTTGGCCAGGTGATACGCCGTGGTCGATCCGGCCGGACCGGCCCCGACCACGATGACGTCGGCCTCATGCGTCGAGTCGGCGCGCTTGGTGGTTGTGACGGGCGCTGCGTCGGTCACGGACGACTCCCCTGGAAGTCTTTGCGGCAGTACCGAAACCGGGACGGTTCCGGCCGGACAAGTCTATGAGGAGCAGGCGGGCGGCAGCCTGTGGCCACCACTGCCGGCACGGCACCAGTGCCGTGGCCGGAGCGCGAAACCGGCCCGAGCGTCACCTGGACGGTCGAAAGCCCCGGTGCAGCGCGACGACCCCGCCGGTGAGGTTGCGCCAGGCCGGGTGCTCCCAGCCCGCCTTGCCGACCAGCGCCGCCAGGCCCGCCTGATCGGGCCACGCGCGGATCGACTCGGCCAGGTAGACGTACGCGTCCGGGTTGCTGCTGACCGCGGTCGCCACCGGCGGCAGCGCGCGCATCAGATACTCCACGTACAGGGTCTCGAACGGGCGCCAGGTGGGCCTGCTGAACTCGCAGACGACCAATCGCCCGCCCGGCCGGGTCACCCGCAACATCTCGCGCAGCGCGCCCTCGGTGTCGCTGACGTTGCGCAGACCGAACGAGATGGTCACCGCGTCGAACGTGGCGTCCTTGAACGGGAGCCTGGTCGCGTCACCCGCGGTGAAGGGCAGTTCGGGGTGCTTGCGCTTGCCCTCGCGCAGCATTCCCACGGAGAAGTCGCACGGCACCACCTCCGCGCCCGCGTCCCGAAAGGGCAGCGAGGAGGTGCCGGTGCCGGCCGCGAGGTCAAGCACGCGCTCTCCCGGGCGGGCGTCCACGGCACGCGCGACGGCCTTGCGCCAGGACCGGTCCTGGCCCATCGACAGCACGGTGTTGGTCAGGTCGTAGCGTGCCGCGACCGCGTCGAACATCGACGCGACTTCACGCGGTTGCTTGTCCAGGGAGGCTCGGGTCACCCGGCCATCATCTCGCGCCCGGCCCGCCCTCGGGCCCTGGGGGCGCGCAACGCACCGGGCGGGTCGCGTAGCGCACGCGACCCGCCCGGTGCGCGCCGTGCCGGCGCCGCGCGGTCACCGCCGCCCGACGCCACCGCCGACGCCACGCTTGTTGGCTCCGACACCGCCGCCGACGCGGCCGATGCGGGCGCCGATGCCCACGCCGCCACCGCCGCCGGTGCGACGGCCCCGACGACGCGGCGTCACGGCATGGACGATGGAACGAATGCGGGTAGCGACAGACATGGTGTACCTCCTCCTCCCGAGCAGGCAGGGCCCGGGTCGAAAAAGTGCCTCGTGGGGAACCGTGTCGTCCCGACCATGCGCCTGCCCGGGGTCTGCGCGGCCATGCGTGCTCGTGCGGAAACGATCGCGCGCCACCCGGCACCACCCCTTCGGGCCCACCGTCACCGCCGATGCACGAGCCGTCCGCCGAGCACGGTGGCCACGCACGACCCGGTGCCGTGCGCGAGCAGCGCCGCGTACGGGTCGCCCTGCGTCGGCACGTCGAACACCGCGAGGTCGGCGAGACCGCCCGGGCGCAACGTGCCCGCGCCGTCGAGGCCGCCCATCGCCGCCGCGCCGCCGACCGTGACCGCCTCGACCAGGCGCCGGTCCAGGTCGTCGGCGCGGTAGCCCTGACGGATCGCCAGTTCCCGGACCGCCGCCGCCTCTTCCCACATGTCCAGGGACGGCGATGAGGCGAGCGAGTCGGTGCCCAGCGCGAGCGGCGCGTCCTCGGCCAGGTAGTCGGCGACCGGCGGCTCCCCCGCCGCCAGGATCGCGTTCGAGCGCACGCACAGCGCGACCGCCGTGTCCTGCTCGCGCAGCAGCGCGCGATCCTCGGCGGCCAGGTGCACGCCGTGCGCGACGTGCACATCGGGGCCCAGCCCGTCGAACCCGGCCAGGTAGGCCCCCGGGCCGCCGCCGCTGCCGCCGTCGAGCAGTTCCAGGGCCATCCCCACGGCCCGGTTCAGCTCGGCGAACCGGCCGGTGCCGTGCCGGATGAACTCGGCCTCGTGCGCGGTCTCCGCCAGGTGCGGGTGCAGCCGCAGTCCGCGCTCGCGCGCGATCGTCACGCACTCCTTGAACACCGCCGTACCGACCGTGAACGGGGTGTGCGGCGACACGCCCAACGCACGCCCGCCGCTCGCCCCGTCCAGCGCGTCCAGGAAGGCCGCCCGCCGCCCGCCCACCCACATCGCGTCGTCCGCGATCACCTCGACATAGCTGATCCCGCGCAGCCCCGACCGGCCCACCGGCACGAGCACGCACGGATCGGTGACCACGTCCGCCACCGCCGTGGTCCCCGACCGCAACATGTGATGCACCCCGCGTCGCGCGCTCTCCTGCCACATCACCTCGGAGAAGTCGGCCCGCCGCGCGGTCAACGTCCGAATCCACTCCGGGAAGGCCAGCCCGGACAGCGCGAGATCCCCGAAGTCGGTGTACTGCAGATGCGCGTGCGCGTTCACCAGCCCCGGCATCAGCACCCCGCGCCAAACCCGCTCGCGCGCCCCCTCCGAACTCAACTCGCGCCGCGAGCCCACCGCAATGATCCGACCGTCCTCCACGAGCACGGCACCGTCACGAATGGGCTCGGCATCCACCATCGGCAGGACAACGGGCGCAACATGCAGGGTCAACGACATGCGCCCATCATCCCAAGCCCCCTGCGACGCACGGAACCGCCGTCGAGCCGCGGGCCGACGGCGGTTCGTGTCACGACGTGTCGCGGTTACGCCTGCTGCGTCCCGCGACGCTTGCGGGCGAGAAGCACACCACCGGCGCCGACCACCACGAGCGCGGCGGCCGCCCCGCCGATCACCATGCGTCAGCCCTCGACTAGCGGGCGTCGACGACCTCGAGTTCGGTGCGGGCGGTACCGCCGGCGAGGGCCGTGGAGGAGAAGTGCGAGATCACCTTGTCGTCGACCGGGTCGTTCGCCGGGTCGTCGTGCACGACCAAGTGGTTGTACGTGGTGTCGCGCTGGGCCGGGATCCGGCCGGCGGCGCGGATCAGGTGCAGCAGCTCCATCCGGTTGGAACGGTGCTTGGCGCCCGCGGAGGAGACCACGTTCTCCTCGAGCATGACCGAGCCCAGGTCGTCCGCGCCGTAGTGCAGGGTGAGCTGGCCGGCCTCCTTGCCCGTGGTCAGCCACGAGCCCTGGATGTGCGCGACGTTGTGCAGGAACAGGCGGGCGACCGCGATCAGGCGCAGGTATTCGAGCAGGGTGGCCTGCGTCTGCCCCTTCAGGTGGTTGTTCTCCGGCTGGTAGGTGTACGGGATGAAGGCCCGGAAGCCGCCCGTGCGGTCCTGCACGTCGCGGATCATCCGCAGGTGCTCGATCCGCTCGGCGTTGGTCTCGCCGGTGCCCATCAGCATCGTCGAGGTGGACTCCACGCCCAGCCCGTGCGCTGTCTCCATGATCTCCAGCCAGCGCTCGCCAGACTCCTTCAGCGGGGCGATCGCCTTGCGCGGGCGCTCCGGGAGCAGCTCCGCGCCGGCGCCCGCGAACGAGTCCAGGCCCGCCGCGTGGATGCGCGTGATGGCCTCCTCGATGCCCACCCCGGACACCTTGGCCATGTGCGCGACCTCGGAGGCACCGAGCGAGTGGATGACCAGCTGCGGGAACTCGGCCTTGATCGCGGCGAACGAGCGCTCGTAGTACTCGACGCCGAAGTCGGGGTGGTGCCCGCCCTGGAACATGATCTGCGTGCCGCCGAGTTCGACCGTCTCCGCGCACCGACGCAGGATGTCGTCGATCTCCCGGACCCAGCCCTTCTCACTCTTGGGCGGGGCGTAGAACGCGCAGAACTTGCACGCGGTGACGCACACGTTCGTGTAGTTGATGTTGCGCTCGATGATGTACGTCGCGATGTCGACGGTGTCCGCGTAGCGCATGCGCCGCGCGGCGTCGGCGGCCCGGCCGAGCGCGTGCAGCGGAGCGTGTACGTACAGGGCGAGTGCCTCGTCGGGCGTGATCCGCCCACCGCCGGCGGCCCGGTCCAGGACCGGCTGGAGATCGCTGATCACGGGGAAGCCTCCGCATGGAACGAATACGAGTGGAACGGTTGCGCGTACGACGAGTGCGCGTCGAGCGGACGAGCGCCGAGCGGGTGGGCGCGGCACGAATGCTCGTGAACGAGCCTATCCGGCGCGCTCACGGAACCTGCGGGGCGTCGAGCAGCCGCACTCGCACGTCGGCCGGGTACCCGGTGTCGCGCGCGGTCCGCCGGGCGAACTCGGCCATCCCCTGCAGGTGTCGCGCGCCGAGCGAGTAGTCCAGCGCCTCGGTGTAGTAGCGCTCCAGCGTGGCCGCGTCGAAGGCCTCCCACCGGGCCACGTGCTCGCAGACCTTGTCCACCTCCCGCATGCACAGGTCGCGCGACTCCAGGAAGGCCTGGTGCACCGCGTGCACCTCGGCCGGATACGCGGCCAGGAAGTCGCGGCGCGCGGCCCACACCGCGAACACGAACGGCAGCCCGGTCCACTGCTTCCACTCGTACGCGAGGTCGTAGACCAGCAGGCCCAGGCGCGGCGCGTCGTACAGCGTCGCGCGCAGCGCGACGTCGCCGATCACCACCGCGGCGTCCGCCTCCTGCATCATCAGGCCCAGGTCGGGCGCCGAGGTGAAGAACTCGGGCCGCACGCCGTACTTCTCCTCCAGCAGCAGCCGGGCCAGCCGAACCCCGGTGCGACTTTGCGAACCGAGCGCGACCCGGGCCCCGTCGAGCTTCTCGATCGGCACCTGGCTGACCAGCATCACCGACATCACCGGTCCGTCGGCGGCCACCGCGATGTCCGGGAGCACCACCAGGTCGTCCGCATGGCGCAGGAACTCGACCACGCTGATCGGCGCGATGTCGAGGTCGCCGCGCACGAGGGCGTCGTTGAGGTTGTCCGGAGTGTCCTTGGTCAGGTCCAGATCCACCAACGAGCCCGTGCGGGCCAGCCCCCAGTAGATGGGCAGGCAGTTGAGGTACTGGATATGGCCTACCCGGGGTCGCCGGCGGCCGGCTTGCGGCGCGTTGTCCACAGTGTCCATCCCCGCAGGCTATGCCCGGGTGTACGGATCACCGGTACCGACCCGGGCCGGTGTCACCGAACAGGCACAACACCGCACGCGCGGCAGTGGCAGCGGCGTACGGGTGAGATTCTCGGATGCCGAGTCGATTCCACGGCGGTTCGACCACAACGACGGAGGAAGCGCGATGCACTCGTCCCCGGGCTCGTATCCGGGCCAGGGTGGCGGCTACCCGCCCCCGCCCCCGCCCTATGCGTCCACGCCCGCCCCACCGCCCGCATACGATCCGGGCGGCCCGTATCAACCGGGCGGTCCGGGCGGCGGCGGCTCCTACGGGCCTCCGCCTCGGCAGCCCTCGGGACCCGCGTACGGCGCGCTGCGCGGCACCGTCGCCGGGATCAGCCTGGTGCTGGCGGTGCTGCTGACGATCCCGGCACTGTCCGCATTGTGGCTGCGCTGGGAGGTGGTCTCCGAGCAGGGGTTCACCGACAACGCGGTCGCGCTGATCGACGAGTCGGCGATCCGCAGTGAGGTCGCCCGGCTGATGACCGACGAGGTGATCAAGCAACTCCCGACGACCGTGCGCGGTCAGGTACCGCGCGACGTGGTGCAGAGCGCGGTGAACGAGGAGATCGGCAAGCCCTCGTTCAAGGCGGTCTGGAAGGACGGCATCGCCACCGCGCACGACGTGGTGATGTCGTCCATCCTCGGTCGGGACAGCAAGAACGTCACAGCGGACGGCGACAAGGTGGTGGTCAACCTCAAGAGCCCGCTCGACGCGATCGTGCCCCGGCTGAACAAGGCCGGGATCCCGGTGTCGAAGGCGAGCCTGCCCACCAGCATCCCGATCGACCTGGCCCAACTGCCGCACGCCTCCGAGGCCAAGCAGGGCCGGGACGCGTTCCAAGCCGTCGACGACGCGGGCAAGTGGCTGCCGATCCTGACCGTGGCGCTGCTGCTGGTCGGCCTGGTGGTCGCGGTCAACCGGTTCCGCGCGCTGATCATGACCGGCGTCGGCCTGCTCGTCACAAGCGGCCTGCTGCTGCTCCTGGTATCCGCCGCGAGCGGGCCGATCGCCGACGATCTGGCCACCCGCAACACCTTGAACCGGGAGGGCATCGAGGCGATCTACGACGTGTTCACGGATTCGCTGACCACGATGGCCTGGTCGGTCCTCGCGGCCTCGATCGTGGCGATCGTGGTGGGCGCGGTCGGCCTGAGCCTGCGCGGACGCCGGCGCTGACGAACACCGCGCACGGCGGCGCCGCGCGGGCACCACTGCGGAGCGCCGCGAACGGCGCGGCCGTGGGCGGCACAAGAGGGCGGGCCCGGAGCGATCCGGTCCCGCCCTCTCCCACGCGGCTTCGGGGCCGCCGGCCCGGTCTCACGCCAGGTTGCGCGAGGAGGTGTCGTCGTCGTCCTGCTCGATGTGGATGTCGTCCACGGAGATGTCCACCTCGACCACCTCCAGGCCGGTCATGCGCTCGATCGACTCGATCACGTGGTCGCGCACCGCCGCGGCGACCTCGGCGATCGCCGCGCCGTACTCCACCACAAGGCTCAGGTCGACCGCACACTGCTTCTCGCCGACCTCGACGCTGACTCCGCGCGCCGCGTCCGGACGACCGCCCGGTACGGCCTTGCGCATCGCGGCGAAGGCCCGGGAGACCCCACTGCCGAGCGCGTACACGCCCGGGATCTCGCGCGCAGCCAGTCCGGCGACCTTGGCCACCACTCCGTCCGCGATCGAGGTCCGCCCTCGGTCCGTTGCCAGTGCGGTCACCTCGGTGAGGTGTCCGGAGCCGGACGCCGACCGCTCGGGCCGGTGCGGACGGCCGGTGGTCTTGTCGGGTGTGTGGACGGGTGAGTCTGTCATGGCTGGAACCTCGTCTTTCGCCGCTTCGTGAGAGGTGCGGGCTTCCCTCACATGAGGAGTGACCCCTTCCCGATCGATTCGTCACGCAATCCGGGCGAATTAATCCGATCGGCCGCGAAAGTGAATTGGAACATGTTTCATTTCACGTCCGGCCAACCGTTCAGGAGGCTTGCTCCTGCGCGTCGGAACCGCTTGTGATGGGACCCGTATACCCCGTCCAAGGAGGAAACACTGTGGAGCGGTTCCAGGATCGGCGCATCATCGTCACCGGTGGCGGCTCGGGCATCGGGCAGGCCACGGTGCTGCGGCTGCTGAGCGAGGCGGGCACGGTACACGCGGCGGACGTCAACGCCGACGGGCTGGAGAAGACCCGAGCGATGGCGGCGGAGAAGGGCGTGGACGCCCGGCTGAGCACGGGCGTGCTGGACGTGTCCGACGAGGACGCGGTCGGCACGGGCGTGGCCGAGGTGGTCGAGCGCCTGGGCGGCCTGGACGTGCTGGTGAACGCGGCCGGGATCCTGCGCGCCGGCCACACCCACACGTTCCCGCTCGAAAAGTGGAACCAGATCATCACCGTCAACCTGACGGGCACGTTCCTGATGACCCGCGCCGCGCTGCCCCCGCTCCTGGAGACCGGCAACGGCGTGATCATCAACTTCAGCTCCACGTCGGCGAGCTTCGCCCACCCGTACATGGCGGCCTACGCGGCCAGCAAGGGCGCGATCGACGCCTTCACCCACGCGATCGCACTCGAATACAGCCGTCAGGGCCTGCGCGCGGTCAACGTCGCGCCCGGCAGCATCTCCAGCGGCATCGTCGACGACACCCCGAACCAGGTTCCGGACGACGCCGACTGGGAACTCTTCGGCAAGCTGATGCCGATCATCGGCGAGGGCATGGCCCACCCCGACGTAATCGCCGGCATGATCGCCGCGCTCGCCTCCGACGACGGCAAATTCGTCACCGGCACATCCCTCCGCATAGACGGCGGCACACACGCCTAACCCGCCCCACCCCCTCGAACCGCCGGCCGAGCCAACCGGCCCGGCCGGCGCATGAGGCCAACCCAGCCCCGCCGGCGCATGAGGCCACCCAGCCTCGCCGGCGCTTGAGGCGAACCAGCCCGGCCGGCGCTTGAGGCCAACCAGCCCGGCCGGCGCTTGAGGCCAACCAGCCCCGCCGGCGCTTGAGGCCAACCAGCCCCGCCGGCACTTGAGGCGAACCCAAGACGACGGAGGGCGCCGTACCGGTCACCCCGTACAGCGCCCACCGCAAGGTGCCCGCGCGTCAGCCCTGATTGACGCAGACGTTCCCGAACGCCGGGTTCACCAGGCCGACCAGGTTGACACTGTTGCCACACACGTTCACCGGAACGTGCACCGGGACCTGGATGTTGTTGCCCGAACCCACACCCGGCGAGCCGACGGCCGCGCCGTCCGCCCCGGAGCCGGCGTTGGCGGCACCCATGCCCGCAGCGAGGATGCCACCGGCGGCGGCGGTGATGATGGCCGCCTTCTTGACCGTGTTCATTCTTCCTCCATGTCACAGTGCCGCACGAACGGATGCGGCACGTGGGACAACGAAGGCTGCGGCGACGAGCAACGCCCGACCGTTCGGTTGCCCATCGATTCACCCCTGCGCGGACGGATGCTTGCGTCGTACGCCGGTGGCAGGCGCCCGCGCACCCCCGGCTCCACTCCTGCCCCACCGGGCGAACCGACCCCACCCACGCGAAACGATCGACGCCCCGCAAAGCCGAGGCTTCGCGGGGCGTGGGGGACGTAGGGGTCGGTCTGCTGAGGGTCTGCGGAGTTCGAGGCCGCGCCCGATCGACCGGGGCACGAACCGTCGGGACGTCAGACGTCCTCGTCGCCCTCGTCATCGTCCTCGGGCAGGTACTCGGCGCCCTCGGACTGCCAGCCGGCCTCGCTCAGCTCGGTGCCGGCGATGTCCTCGACAAGGCTGAACGGGTCGATCAGGTACGAGACCGACTCGGCCAGGTCGCTCTCGATCGCCGCGGTCGCGTCGGCCCGGTCGCCCGAGGACAGCTCCTCGTCCGCCTTGACGCTGTCCAGCGCCGCGGCACGCAGCGCGTCGGCGTCGGTGACCTCCAGCACGATTTCGAGGTTGAGCCGAATGTAGCGGGTCGTGGAGTCGGAGGAAGTCGCGTTTTCCATGAGCGCGAGCCTACGGGCCCGCGACCGGCCGCCGGCGCGCTGACGCGCCGTGCACTCAGCGGTGGCCGTAGGTCACCGCAGTGAACATCAGTGCCCCGAAGACGACGGAGAATCCGAGGATGTAGATCGCGATCCGGATCCACATCCCGGTCGCCCGGCTCTTCTCGCTCTCCATCACGGCGAACTCCTCAGACTTGGGCGGGCGCGGACCCGGGCGGGCTCACCCGCGAGCGGCTCGGACACGAGCGGCTCAGACATGAGCGGGGAGGCACGGCGAGAACGCGACCAGCGCCGGCGCCGCGTGGACCATCAGAAACTCGACCGGCAAATACGCGTCGGCGGATTCCATCCGATGCGCCAACCCCGAGTCGAAGTGCGCCACGTCGCCGGGGCCGAGCAGGTGGGTGGCCCCGTCCAGGGTCAACCGGAGCTGGCCGGTCAACACGTACAGCCATTCCTCGCCCGGGTGCACCCGACCCGGCCCGTCCGCCCGACCCGCCGGCACCCGCACCCGCAGCGCCTGCATGCCGCGGCGCGGACTGCCCACGCGCCAGTAGGTCCAGCCGTGCGCCTCGACCGGTTCGGCCGCCCGGGCCCGAACCACCGGCTCGGCCGAGGCACCGTCCTCGCCGAGCAGTTCGGAGACGGTGGTGTTGTAGGCCCGAGCCAGGGTCAACAGCGCGGGCAACGACGGCTGTCGGCGCTCGTGTTCGAGCCGGGAGAGATAGGCGACGGATAGCTTGGTCAGTTGCGCGGCCTCGTCGAGCTTGAACCCGTTGGCCCGACGGGCCGCACGCAACCGGTCGCCGAGCCCGGTCGGTACCGCCTCGGCGGGTGCCGGTTCCGGCTCGTCGGTGTCGTAGCTTTGAGAAGCGGCCATGCTTCGAGGTTAGGCAGGACCCGACCAATGAGGCAATTAACTTGCCTCAGAGGCAAATATACCTGCTTCGACTCGGCGCATATCGGATATAGAAGCCGAAATCCCCGCCCGTCTGCCCTGTGTCAGGCGCAGCGCCCCGGCGCAAGCACGCCCGCCGGTACCTCGGCCTCCACCAGCACCACGCCGTCCTCGTAACCGCGCCGACTGACCAGCCCCGCCCGGTCGAACAGGCCGAGCATCCGCCGGTTCCACGGCAGCACGTGCGCCCGCAGGTCACTCGCCCCGCGCACGGCCGCGTGCTCGACCAGCGAGCGCAGCAGCGTGGTGCCGAGCCCGTGCCGCTGCCACCCGTCCTCGACCAGCAGCGCCATTTCGGCGACCGGCTCGTGCGCCGGGTGGAAGAGGGTGGCCAGCGCCCCGATCGCACCGTCGGGCGCGACCGCCACCAGGCTCACCCCGTGCTCCGGCACCAGCAACCGGCTCAGCGCACTCTCCGGCAACCGGGGCGCCGAGGTGAAGTAGCGCAATCGGCGGGTGTCCGGCGAGCACCGCTCGTGCATCGCACGCACCTGCGCGGCGTCCCGGGTGTGGGCCACGCGCACCCGTACGTGCGACGGCCACTCGCCCGCGCGGACCGCACTCACCACGGTCAGCCGGGCCCGGCCCCGCATCGATATCGCCGTCATGTCCCTACCGCCTCTCGCCACCGGAGCGGTCCCCTCGCGGTCCGTCCTCGCCGAACCCCCACGGTGTCGAGGCGGTGTTACGCATCGACTACGTGGGCGTGTCCGGAGCGAACCGATCCGGTGACGTCGCCGCCCCGGTGGCGAAACACGGCCGACTCAGCCCGCCAGGTGGCCCAGCAGGTCCTGCCGGGTGACCACGCCCTGCGGCTTGCCGTGCACCAGCACCAACGCCGCGTCGGCCTGCTCCAGCACCCGCGCGAGACGCGCGATCGGCTCACCGGAGCCGACCACCGGCAGCGGCACCGACATGAACTTCTCCAACGGGTCGCCCGCCGACGCGCGACCGGACACCAGCGCGTCCAACAGGTCGCGCTCGGCGATCGAGCCGACCACCTCGGCGGCCATCACGTCCGGGTGGCCCGCACCGGGCTTGACCACCGGCATCTGGCTGACCCCGAACTCGCGCAGGATCGCGATCGAGTCGCCGACGCTCTCCTCCGGGTGCACATGCACCAGCGCGGGCAGGTCGCCCTGCTTGCGGGCCAGGATGTCGGCCACGGTGGCCTCGTTCGGGTCCGCGTCCAGGAAGCCGTAGTCGGCCATCCACTCGTCGTTGAAGATCTTGCTGAGGTAGCCGCGCCCGGAGTCCGGCAGCAGCACGACGACCACGTCGTCCGGCCCCAGCTGCTCGGCCGCACGCAGCGCCGCGACCACGGCCATCCCGCACGAGCCGCCGACCAGCAGGCCCTCCTCGCGGGCGAGCCGGCGCGTCATCAGGAACGAGTCGCGGTCGGACACCGCGATGATCTCGTCCGGCACCCCGCTGTCGTACGCGGTCGGCCAGAAGTCCTCACCGACACCCTCGACCAGGTACGGCCGGCCGCTGCCGCCGGAGTACACCGAGCCTTCCGGGTCGGCGCCGACCACGCGCACGCCGCCGTTCGAGACCTCCTTGAGGAAGCGCCCCGTCCCGGAGATGGTGCCGCCGGTGCCGACGCCGGCCACGAAGCAGGTGATCCGACCGTCGGTCTGCTCCCACAACTCGGGACCCGTGGAGAGGTAGTGCGACTGCGGGTTCTCCGGGTTGGAGTACTGGTCGGGCTTCCACGCGCCGGGCGTCTCGCGCACCAGCCGGTCCGAGACGTTGTAGTAGGAGTCGGGGTGCTCGGGGTCGACCGCGGTCGGGCAGACCACCACCTCGGCCCCGTAGGCCCGCATGACATTGATCTTGTCCATGCTGACCTTGTCCGGGCAGACGAACACGCACTTGTATCCCCGTCGCTGCGCCACCATCGCCAGCCCGACTCCGGTGTTGCCGGAGGTGGGCTCGACGATCGTGCCGCCCGGACGCAGCGCGCCCGACTGCTCGGCCGCGTCGATCATCCGCACGGCGATCCGGTCCTTGACCGAGCCGCCGGGGTTGAAGTACTCGACCTTCGCCAGCACCGTCGCCGACAACCCCGAGGTGACGGAGTTGAGCTTGACGAGGGGGGTGTCCCCGATCAGGTCGAGCATGGATTCGTGGTACCGCACGGAACCTCCGCCATGAGTGCGCATCAGCCGGGGCCGGATGGCCCAAAATCCTCACATTGCGCTAACTTCTCCCAGCCTAGTCCGCGCTTTCGCGCCGGACACGACACTGCGGCTTCGACCCGCGCCCACGCCGCGCGCCCCGCCGCGCCCTCGGCTGTCCGCCGACGAACCTGACGGTCGGTTAGGGTCGGCGTGGAGTTCGCGACGGGGAGGAGCCCGAGGTCTTGTACACGACGGCCGGCCGCGGTGCCCGGCGATGATGCGCACTCGGATGGCCCGCCGGGTGGCGGCCGCCGCGGCCTTCGGTGGCGGCGGCGTGGGAGTGCTGACCGGGGCGATGTTCGCGGTGTTGTACACCGAGGCGAAGATGGCCCGTCGTACGGTGGGCGAGCCGGACGGCGAACCGCCCACCGCCGACGGGATGTACGGCGATCTGCCGGGCGAGCCGATCACGTTCGCGGTGATAGGCGACTCCACCGCCGCCGGCCTCGGCGTCGAGGACCCGATGCAGACCCCCGGCGCGTTGCTCGCCTCCGGCCTGGCCGCCGTCGCCGAGGTGCCGGTACGACTGGTCAACGTCGCGCTCTCCGGCGCGCAGTCCTCGGACCTGGAGCGTCAGGTCACCCGCGCCCTCGAACACGAGCTCGACGTCGCGATAATCATGATCGGCGCGAACGACGTCACCCACCGGATGCGCCCGGCCGAGTCGGTGCGCCACCTCGAACAGGCCACCCGCCGGCT
The DNA here is from genome assembly GCF_040605455.1 of Embleya sp. NPDC005575. Lineage (NCBI taxonomy): Bacteria > Bacillati > Actinomycetota > Actinomycetes > Kitasatosporales > Streptomycetaceae > Embleya > Embleya sp. NPDC005575. The sequence goes on from NZ_JBEXCV010000013.1 coordinate 65,230, forward strand.
GATCGCCTCCGGCGTCGAGGTCGTCGTGGCCACGTGCCCCGACCTGGGCACGATCGAGCCGATCGCCCAGCCGCTGCGCTACCTGGCCCGACAGTGGAGCCGCAACCTGGCCGCCGCGCAGACCATCGCCGTGGTCGAGGCGGGCGGTCGTACCGTCTCGCTCGGCGCGTTGCTCGGGCCCGAGTTCCTGGCTCGGCCCAAGGCGATGTTCGGTCCGGATCGTTTCCACCCCTCGATCGAGGGCTACGCGACCGCCGCGATGGCCTCGTTGCCGTCCCTGTGCGCCGCGTTGGACCTGTGGCCGCTGGACGAGGTGAGCCCGGACAGCTTCCGCGGCGAGGGCGTGCTGCCGATCGCCCAGGCCGCGATCGAGGCCGCCGCCGAGGGCGGCACGGAGGTGACCGGCACCGACGTCGGCGGGCGCGAGCGCGGCCCGCGCGGCCGGTGGGCACTGCTGCGCCACCGCCGCCGGCAGCAGATCCCGACCCCCGCGACGGTGGAGCCGGATGCCGAGCCGGATGCCGGGCCGAACGACGCCGCCGAGAACGACGCGAAGGTCGAGCGGCGCGCGCCGACCCCGTTCGAGGACGCCCGGGGTAATGTGGCGGATGAAATCTGACTGGGCGTCAGTTATGGCGTGGGGCAGGTCGCACGACCCGCCCCTCCCACTTTTGGCTACCAGGCAGTAACTTCAGCGTCAGTTGCGCTTCCGCACCGACGAGAGTCCCTCCGGGGTCCTCGTACCGACGGCCGCAAAGACCAACAAGGAGTCCCGATGCCCGAAGCAGTCATCGTCGCCACCGCCCGCTCCCCGATCGGTCGCGCCTTCAAGGGTTCCCTGAAGGACCTGCGGTCGGACGACCTGACCGCGCTCATGGTCCGCGCCGCCCTGGACAAGGTCCCGGCACTGGACCCCAAGGACATCGACGACCTCATGCTCGGCTGCGGCCTGCCCGGTGGCGAGCAGGGCTTCAACATGGGTCGCAACGTCGCGGTCATGCTCGGCTACGACCACCTGCCCGGAACCACCATCACCCGCTACTGTTCGTCGTCCCTGCAGACCACCCGGATGGCGATGCACGCGATCCGCGCGGGCGAGGGCGACGCGTACATCTCCGCCGGCGTCGAGATGGTCACCAGCACCCGCGGCAAGGGCAGCAGCGACTCGATCCCGGACACCAAGAACCCGCTCTTCGCCGAGGCCGCGACTCGCACCACCGAGACCGTCGAGAAGGGTTCGACGTGGGTCGACCCGCGCGAGCAGGGCCTGCTCCCTGACGTATACATCGGGATGGGCTTCACCGCCGAGAACCTGGCCCAGCACAAGGGCATCTCCCGGGCCGAGCAGGACGAGTTCGCGGTCCGCTCGCAGAACCGCACCGAGCAGGCGATCGCCGACGGCTTCTGGGCCGAGGACATCACCCCGGTCACGCTCGCCGACGGCACGGTGGTGAGCAAGGACGACGGCCCGCGCGCGGGCACCACGCTCGAGGGCATCTCCGAGCTCAAGCCGGTCTTCCGCCCGGACGGCACGGTCACCGCGGGCAACGCGTGCCCGCTCAACGACGGCGCCGCCGCGGTCATCGTGATGTCCGACACCAAGGCGCGCGAGCTGGGCCTGACCCCGCTGGCCCGGATCGTCTCCACCGCCGTGTCCGGCCTGTCGCCGGAGATCATGGGCTACGGCCCGGTCGAGGCCTCGCGGATCGCGATGGCCCGAGCCGGCCTGACCTCGGCCGACATCGACCTGGTGGAGATCAACGAGGCGTTCGCCGCGCAGGTCATCCCCTCCTACCGTGACCTGGGCTTCGACCTGGACAAGGTCAACGTCAACGGCGGCGCGATCGCGATCGGCCACCCGTTCGGGATGACCGGCGCGCGGATCACCAGCACGCTGATCAACTCGCTCCGGTGGCACGACAAGCAGTGGGGCCTGGAGACCATGTGCGTCGGCGGCGGCATGGGCATGGCCATGGTGCTCGAACGCCTGAGCTGACCCGGCCCACCGGCCCGGCCCGGTACCCGCGCGAAGCCCGTCCGGACAACCCGGGCGGGCTTCGCCGTACGTTCACCCGACCGGTCGGTCCAAGGTTCCACCCGGTCGGGACGTCACGCTCTGGCGGCCGGCCGCCGACGGCGCGACCCTGGATGAAGGAGCTGTTTTCTCGGGTTGGCCAAGGGTTGCGGATCACGTCATGCCGAACGCCTACATCGTCCCCGTCCTGATCACCGCCGCATGCGCCGTCGCAGTGGCCACCGTCGTGCGCCGACTGGCCCGGCGACGCCGTGCCCGCGCGACTGCGGAGATCTGGGACCAGGTGTTCGTCGATCATCTCTTCCGTAGCCGGGACGCCGAGCGACCACCGCTGACCGTTCCCGGGACCGGGGCCGAGGACTTCTCCGACCCGGACGACGACGCGACCGGCCGGCGTCCGCACCCGTCGGAGAACCTGACCCCGCTGCTGCCCACCCACCTCACCGGCGGCTACCTGACCGGCCTGATCGCCGGCGCCACCCCGATCACGCGCGTGCGCACCGGCTCGCCCGGCGGCGCCGGCGGACTGGACGTGCTCGACTTCGCCGACGGCAGCTCGCTGGTGGTGATGCCGGGCGACCCGGAGGCCGCGGCGCTGATCGACGTCGCGCTGTCCCATGGCCTGCCGGTGCGCCTGCTCGGCACCTCCGAGATCGGCGGCGGCTGGGCACTGACCTTCGGCACGGACGAGGACACCACGTACGCACTGGCCGACCGCCTGTACGTCCGGCCGCCGGCTTAGGGCCGGTCCGGCGGCTCTCGGTGGCCTCGCGCCCCGCCCCGCTCAGATCGCCGCCGACAACTCGCGCACCATCTCCCGTGCCCGACGCACCACGTCGCCGGCCGTCGTCGGCTCGCCGTCCTGCAGGATCAGCGCGTGCTCCTCGGCCAACGGCCCCAGCGCCGAGGCGAGATCGCCGGAGGTGACCGCGACCTGATCGCCCACCACGAACACACCCAGATCCGGGATCTCGCGCAGCGGCTCGCCCTCGACCGCGGCCGCGAGGTCGGCCAGACACTGGGCCAGCGCGAGGGCCGCGCCCGCCCGGCTCGGCGAGGTCTCCTGACGGGCGGTCAGCGGCGCCTTCAACCGGGCCTCGGACAGGTGCCGGAGTCGATCGGCGACCGCGCCGGACTCCTTCACGAAGGGGCCCACGTCAACCGTGAGGGAAACGGACGGTTTCCCGACCGGGGGGATGGGGATGCGGGACGACATAACCGGAGCGTACCCAGTGCGCACACCGCGTGCGGGTCGGCTTCGACCGCTTGCCAACCGTTCGCCCGTCATGCACGCTCGGGTAACGGAACGCTCACCGGAGGCGCTTATGTCCTTGCACTTCTCCGAAGAGACCCACCGGAACCTCGTGGCCCGGGTGCCCGTCTGCACCGGCCGCGAACTCCCCGACTGGTTCAAGGAAATCGAGGCCGGTCCGGCCTTCTCCCGGTTCGAGGACCGGGTCTCCTGGCTCCAGGGCGAGCACAACCTCGGACATGGGCACGCCCTCGCCATCGTCCGCGAGCACGACCGTCGCCGGCACGCGCCGGGCGGGGTCAGCTGATCCCCCGCCCCGCGGCCGCCGCGCCACCGATCCACCGTCGAAGACCCCTGCCACGCTGACCACTCTCGACTCCGCAGATCTCCGCGCATACGCGCATACGCGAAAGTGGCGGTGCCCCTACCCGGGGCACCGCCACTTCGCGCTTCACTTCGGGCCGTCATACGGCGCCGAGTCAGTCCCGCAGGATCGACAGCAGGCGCAGGACCTCCAGGTAGATCCACACCAGGGTCACGGTCAGACCGAATGCGGCCCGCCACGACTCCTGCTGCGGCACGCCCTGGGCGACCAGTTGTTCGATCTCGTTGAAGTCGAGCGACAGGAAGAAGGCGCCGATGAGGATGCCGAGGATGCCCATCACGATGCCGATCGGACCGCTGCGCAGGCCGAGGCCGTCGCCGCCGGCAATCAGAATCGCGAGCAGGTTGACGAAGGTGAGGAGCACGAAGCCGATTGCGATCGCCATGCCGATCCGCACATAGCGGCTCGTCACCTTGATCCAGCCGGACTTGTACGCCACCAGCACACCGACGAAGACGGAGGCCGTGCCGAGCACCGCCTGCACCACGATGCCGTTGTACTGCTGCTCGAACGCATGGCTGATCGCGCCGAGGAACACGCCTTCGAGTGCGGCATAGGTCAGCACCAGGGCGGGGCTGACCTCACGCTTGAAGGTCACGATCATCGCGACGACGAACGCCGCGAGCGCCGCGCCGACCGCCCAGCCGAAGTTCTCGAACGGCAGGAAGGCCCACGAGAGCGCGCCGGTGACGACCACGGTCAACAACGTCATCGCGGTACGCGCGACCACGTCGTCGATGGTCATCCGGCCGGTCTGGAGCGGACCGGCGGACTGCGCGCGGTACATCTCCTGAAGCTGCTCGGGGGTCATCGGCTGCATCGGCGGCGGCTGCGGCCCGCCGTACGGGGCGCCCTGCGGCCCGGGCTGCGGCGCTCCGTAACCGGCCTGCTCCTGCCGGCCGGTCTCGAACGCCCCCCGCCGCGTGAGCACCGGGTTGCTGCTCCTCATGTCATCTCCTCCATGCCCCCTGGTGGGGGTCGTGGCTTAAGAGAGTAATCCCCGAGCAAAGCGCTCAGGGCTTCCATCCTTCCCCCACAACGTGCGCGGACACGGGATTTGTGCCCGTGGTCACTGTCCGGTCATAAAAAGTCGGATGGAATCCATCGTAAAGCCGATCGCTGTTAGCACGGGAACACCCTGCGCTATTCGCGAGTGAGGGTGGCCCGCGGGCCCGGGAGATCATCCGGTTGGTGGTCCAAGCCACCGAGGGCCCACTGTCGCGGGTCCGCGACGATGCGGCGTTCTTGCAGGTCAACCGCAATTTCGAGTTGTCCCCGGAGCGGGACTCGAACCCGCACGACCTTGCGGCCAAGGAGGTTTAAGCTCCTCGTGTCTGCGTTCCACCATCCGGGGGCGATGCTGAGCGTAGCGGCCTCGGCGCACCGTGTTGACCCCCAGCGTTTCGAGGGCCCGCGGACCCCTTTCGCCGGTCTGTTCGATCGCGGAGAGCGACGAAAGGCGACCCGTCCGCATGCATAACGGATGATGCCGAATGGGCGTTTTGGGGCGAGTGAGCAGGGGACATCCCGCATTCGGCCGCCGAACCCGGGTAGGACCCGGGGGTCGAGAGTCCGCTCGGATCGACCGTCATCGCGATGATCGTGGTCGCCGGTCCCGGATCCTCGCCACCCGGCACGGACGGAGTGCGTACGCCACCCCGCATCGGATCCGATCCCGACGAAAGAGGTCTCCTGTGACCGCCACCGAACCCAGCGCGGGCATCGAGACGAACAGCGCGCTCGCCGCCGTCGCCACCGATCTGACCAAGGTCTACGGCACGGGTGAGACGCGGGTGATCGCGCTCGACGGCGTCTCGGTCGGATTCCGGCGCGCCGAGTACACCGCGATCATGGGCCCCTCCGGGTCGGGCAAGTCCACGCTGATGCACTGCATCGCGGGCCTGGACTCGATCTCGGCGGGCTCGGTCCGGCTGGGCGACGTGGAGTTGTCCTCCCTGAACGACAAGCAGTTGACCCTGCTGCGAAGGGAGAAGGTCGGCTTCGTCTTCCAGTCGTTCAATCTGCTGCCGACGCTGACCGCGCTGGAGAACATCACGCTGCCGATGGACATCGCGGGTGTGAAGCCGGATCGGGCGTGGCTGGACAACGTGATCGAGACGGTCGACCTACGGAACCGGCTCAACCACCGCCCGAGCGAACTGTCCGGTGGTCAGCAACAACGTGTGGCGTGCGCCCGCGCGCTGGCGAGCAAGCCGGAGATCATCTTCGCCGACGAACCGACCGGCAACCTGGACTCGCACTCGGGCGCCGAGGTGCTCGGCTTCCTGCGCCGCTCGGTGCGCGAAAGCGGGCAGACGATCGTGATGGTCACCCACGACCCCAACGCGGCGTCCTACGCGGACCGAGTGCTCTTCCTCGCCGACGGCAAAATCGTCGACGAAATGCACGCCCCCACCTCGGACTTGGTCCTCGAACGCATGAAACGCTTCGAAGCCGCCCGAACCTCCTGAAACCACCCCACACACCGCCTCCAGGCGCGTCAGCGCCCCGACCGCGCCCACCCCGCCAATCGACGCGCGAGCCGCGGAGACCGGCCGAGCCGCAAGCCCGACCCCGAAACGCCCACCCCCGGCGCGTCAGCGCCCCCGACCCGCGCCCACCCAAGTGATCGACGCGCGAAGCGCGGAGAGCGGCGGAGCCGCAAACTTCGACTTCGTGGCCCGGAGCGAAGCGCAGGGACACGAAGTCACGAGCGAGGGGCCGCTTTTTTCTCGGAGGAGCGAAGCGGGGGAGAGAAAAAAGTGGTGCCTCGCGAGCCGGCGACGAAGTCGCCCAACAAAGGAGCCCGGCACGCACGAGTGCGTACCGGGCTCCAAGGCAAAAGCTAACCCTTGGCCGCAGGCTCGACCGCAGGACACGGCGCCGGCAGCGCCGCCACGGCGAACTCGTCCCGAGGATGCTCCATCGCCCCGAGCGAGACGATCTCCCGCCGGAAGAACGCCGACAGCGTCCAGTCGGCGAACACCCGGAACTTCCGGTTGAACGTCGGCACCATCGCCCCGTGGTACGTACGGTGGAACAACCAGGCCGGCAGGCCCTTGAGCCGCAGCTTGCCGAACATCACCGCAACGCCCTTGTGCAGGCCCAAGCCCGCAACCGCACCGAGGTTCTTGTGCTTGTACTCCTTCGGCGGGAACCCACGCATCACCGAGACGACGTTGTCGCCCAGCACCCGCGCCTGCCGCACCGCGTGCTGCGCGTTCGGCGGGCACCAGGCACCCTCGCCCGCGGCGAGGTCCGGCACCTGCGCGTTGTCGCCGGCGGCGAACACGTTGTCCATGCCGACCACCTGAAGGGTGGTGCGGGTGTCGACGTGGCCACGCGGGCCGAGCGGCAGACCGTACTCCGACAACACCGGGTTCGGCTTGACGCCCGCCGTCCACAGGATCGTGGAGGCGTCGAACTCGACGTCGTTGGAAAGCACGCAGTGCTTGTCGACGCAGGACTTGAGCGACGTCTCCAGGTGGAACTCGATGTCCCGGGCCTTGAGGCGCTCCAGCGTCCAGGCGCCGAGCTCCGGGCCGACCTCGGGGAGGATGCGGTTGGCCGCCTCCACCATCACAAAGCGCATGTCCTCGCGCTTGAGGTTCTTGTAATAGCGCACCGCGTCGCGCGCCATGTCCTCGACCTCGGCCAGCGCCTCGATACCCGCGAAGCCGCCGCCGACGAAACAGAAGGTCAACGCCTTGCGGCGGATCTCCTCATCGGTGGTGGAGTCGGCCAGGTCGAGCTGCCCGAGCACGTGGTTGCGCAGCGCGATGGCTTCTTCGATGGTCTTGAGACCGATGCCGTTCTCGGCCAGACCGGGAATCGGGAAGGTCCGCGATATCGAGCCGAGCGCGATGACGATGTAGTCGAAGCCGAGCTCGTAGGACTCGCCCGCGAGCGGCTCGACGAGCGCGACCTTGCGGTCGTGATCGACGGAGGTGACCCGGCCGTTGACGATCTCGGCCTTGGGCAGGACACGGCGCAGCGGCACCACGACATGGCGCGGTGAGATGCTGCCGGCGGCCGCTTCCGGGAGGAAGGGCTGGTAGGTCATGTACGACCGCGGGTCGACGACCGTGACGGTCGCTTCGCCGTAGCGCATCTTCTTGAGGATGCGCTGCGCGGCGTACAGACCAACGTAGCCGCCGCCGACGATAAGGATGCGAGGGCGATCCGTGTTGCTCATGTTTGGAAGTATCCACCGATCGAACCCGCCGGTGCTTTGAGGCCGCGCGCAGTACCGAACGGGCCGTCTGGTACCCTTCGTCCTTTTGCTTGTGCATTTGTGCACGGTGTGCCGTCGAGGAAGATCCACTCGACCTGATTCGGCCGGCTTGTCCACCGACCCGGTCCCGATGACCTGCGTCGATCCTGCCGGAGGCACCCGGGGACGGCGCAATGTGATCTCCACCTCGAACCGGCGGCGACCACCACGTTCGAAGGCAGTACTCCCACCCGGGCGGCCTATCAAGAGGAAAACGGCCCCACATGGCCAAGTTTTGCCTCGCCGGCCATGTGAAGGGATTCACAAACTTTTCCCCGCGTCCGAACGTTGGACATCGCTCCTTGGTTCCCGTCGGCCCAGGTTCGAGACGCCGAGTTCGTTATTCTCGTCGTCGAGGTCGGCGACCGCCGCGACGTCCACCGAAGCCTCCGACCCTTCGCACCGGCCCATGGCGGTGGGCCAGGGTCGGGCCGGCACGGGTGCCCCACCGCGTCGGAGACTTCCACCAGGGACCGGGCGATCCCGTCCGACCCTGCCCGCAAAGGGCTACTCGCCCTCGGGCTCGGGGTCCTCCGCCAAAGACCAGGCGATTCCGTCCAAAATGTCGTGTTCGCTGACCACGACCTCGGTCAGGCCGGTGCGTTCCATGATCGTGCGCAGTACCAGGGCGCCCGCGCCGATCACGTCCACCCGGCCCGGGTGCAGTACCGGAATGGCCGCCCGTTCGGCGTGCGTGCTCGCCAGGAGGCGGGCGGTCACCGCGCGGACCTGGTCGAGGGTCAGCCGCGCGTGGTGGATGGTCGTCGAGTCGTACTCGGGCAACTCCAGCGTGATGCCCGCGACCGTGGTCACCGAGCCGGCCAGGCCGACCAGGGTCCGGGCGCGATCCATCGGGACCACCTCCGCGGCCCGGGCGATCGCGGCCTCGACATCGGTGATCGCGGCGGCGATCTGATCCTGCGTCGGCGGGTCCGCGCGCAGGTGCCGCTCGGTCATCCGGACGCAGCCGATGTCCACCGACCGGGCCGCCTCGGGTCGATCGTCGCCCAGTACGAACTCGGTGGACCCGCCGCCGATGTCGACCACCAGGTACGGCGTCTCGACGGCGCCGGTCCCGGCGATTTCCCGGGTGGCCCCGGTGAAGGACAGCGCGGCCTCCTCGTCGCCGGAGATCACCTCGGGCTCCACGCCCAGGATCTCGCGCACACCGGCCCGGAACACATCCCGGTTCTCCGCGTCGCGGCTCGCGCTGGTGGCCACGAAACGCACTCGCTCGGCGCCCAGTTCGTCGATCGCCTTGGCGTACTCGCGGCACGCGGCGAAGGTGCGCTCCAACGCCTCGGGCGCCAGCCGGCCGGTCTTGTCGACGCCCTGGCCGAGCCGGACGATCTGCATCCGGCGGTCCAGGTCGACCAGCGTCCCGGCGGCCGGGTCCAGGTCGGCGACGAGCAGGCGGATGGAGTTGGTGCCGCAATCGATCGCGGCGACGCGTCGGGTCATCGGGACTCATCCTCCGGGGCTGCGGCGTCGGACTCGGCCGGCTTGTCCACACACACGCACGGGCCCTTGGCCCACCACTTGGGCAGCGCGTCCAGCGTCTCGTCGCCGAGCGGGTTGACGCCGCGCCCGGCGGCCAGCGCGTGGCCGGCCAGCACGTGCAGGCACTTGACCCGATCCGGCATGCCGCCGGCCGACGGGAAGCCCTCCAGTACCTCGATGGCGTCCCGGCGCGCGATGTAGTCCTCGTGCGCGGCGGCGTAGCGGGCCGCGAGGTCCTCGTCCTCGGCCAGGCGCACGCTCATCTCGCGCATGACGTTGTTCGCCTCGAGCGTGCCGATCGCGGACGCCGCCCGCGGGCAGGTCAGGTAGTACAGCGTCGGGAACGGCGAGCCGTCCTCCAGGCGCGGGGCGGTCTCCACGACGTCGGGCAGCCCACACGGGCACCGGTGTGCGACGCCGCGCAGACCACGCGGGGTACGGCCGAGCTGCGCCTTGACGGCGTCGATGTCGTGCTGATCCATAAAGGAAAGTATTCCTGCTTCGCCGAGTGACTCGGACCGACGTTCGATCCGGGTGCCGTTGCGGCCGCGCTCGACGCGCGGGGATCCGCCGGCTACCCGATCGACGCGGCCGGCGTCTTCGTGGGTGTGGGTGTCGCGCTCGGGGTCGGCACGCCGGCCCGGTCCACGTCGCGCGTGGAGTCCCACAGACCGCGGTACCAGGGCGGCGGACCGGCCTGGGCGGGCGTGGGCGGCGCCGGGTTGCCGAGCTCGCCCGGCTGCGGCACCACCAGATAGGCGGTATCCCCCGGGTAGACGAAGTGCAGCCGCTCGCGCGCCTGTTGGCGGACGTACGCCGGGTCGTTCCAGCGCTCCAGGTCGGACCGCATGCGTTCGGTCTCGGACTGCTGCTTGCGGGTGCTCTCGCGCAGGTCGTCCACCTCGGCCCGCTGGTCCAGGTACTGCCGCAGCGGGTACACCAGCGCGACGGCCAGGCTCAGCACCACCAGGGTCAACACGATCCACCTGCCGCCGCCGCGCCGGCGCAGCCGACCCAGGCTCGCCGCCGCGGCCGAGTCCTTGATGGACCCGACCGCGGCGACGACCTTCGGTTTGCCCGATGCCGCCGGACGGTCACCGCGGGCCTGACGCGGCGGCGCGACGGCCCGGGACGCGCGGGCGGCCCTGCTCGGAGCGGCCGTCCTACGGCCCCCCTCGCGCTGCTCGCTCACGCGTCCTCCCGCCGTTCCGTCGATTCGGCGCCGGCGGTGTTCCGCTCGACCCGGTGTCAGCCGTCGAAGCGCGGGAACGCGCCGCGGCCGGCGTACTCCGCCGCGTCGTCGAGGATCTCCTCGATGCGCAGCAGCTGGTTGTACTTCGCCACCCGCTCCGAGCGCGCCGGGGCGCCCGTCTTGATCTGGCCGCAGTCCGTGGCCACCGCGAGGTCCGCGATCGTGGTGTCCTCGGTCTCACCGGACCGGTGACTCATCATGCACCGGTAGCCGTTGCGGTGGGCGAGCGACACGGCGTCCAGGGTCTCGGTCAGCGTGCCGATCTGGTTGACCTTCACCAGGAGCGCGTTGCCCGCCTTCTCGTCGATGCCGCGCGCGAGCCGCTCCGGGTTGGTCACGAACAGGTCGTCGCCGACCAGCTGGACCTTGTCGCCGAGCTGCGCGGTCAGCGCGACCCAGCCCTCCCAGTCGCTCTCGTCCAGCGGGTCCTCGATCGACACGAGCGGGTACGCCTGGACCAGCTCGGCGTAGTAGGCCGACATCTCGGCGGAGGTCTTCTTGGCGCCCTCGAACACGTACGCGCCGTCCGAGTGGAACTCGCTCGCGGCCACGTCCAGGGCCAGCGCGATGTCGGAGCCCGGGGTGTAGCCGGCCATCTCGATCGCCTCGACGATCAGGTCGAGCGCGGCGCGGTTGCTCTCCAGGTTCGGCGCGAAGCCGCCCTCGTCGCCGACGCTGGTGGCCAGACCGCGGGCCTTGAGCACGGACTTGAGGCAGTGGTAGACCTCGGTGCCCCAGCGCACCGCCTCGGCGAAGGTCTCCGCGCCGATCGGCGCGATCATGAACTCCTGGATGTCCACGTTGGTGTCGGCGTGCGCACCACCGTTGAGGATGTTCATCATCGGCACCGGGAGCACGTGCGCGTTCGGGCCGCCGAGGTAGCGGAACAGCGGCAGGTTCACCGATTCGGCGGCGGCGTGCGCGACGGCGAGCGAGACGCCCAGGATCGCGTTGGCGCCGAGCTCGGCCTTGTTCGCGGTGCCGTCCAGGTCGATCATCGCCTGGTCGATCAGCCGCTGGTCGTCGGCCTCGGTGCCGGCGATCTCCTCGTAGATGCGCTCGTTGACCGCGTCGACGGCCTTCTGCACGCCCTTGCCGCCGTACCGGGTCTCGTCGCCGTCACGCAGTTCGACGGCCTCGAAGGCGCCGGTGGAAGCGCCGGACGGCACGGCGGCACGGCCCGAGCTGCCGTCGTCGAGGACGACCTCGACCTCCACCGTGGGGTTCCCTCGGGAGTCCAGGATCTCCCGGGCGTGGATGACGTCGATGGACGGCACGAGTTTCTCCTTGATCAAGGGGCACGCTGGCTCTGCGTCGCCAGCCTAGTAGGAGCCCGCCGCACGGTTCGCCCGGGAACGGGTAGCTGTGGGCAACCATTCGGTGACGCGCACTCGAACGAATTCGCTAGGGTGACGCTCGGTCGAGGGGCGGGGGCGTACACGTGACCGAGTCGGAGCGCGGGGGCGCGGGGACGGCGGGGGCCGAGCAAATGGCGGGCGTCGCCGGGGGCCCGGGACGTCCGGAGGACCCAAGGGCCGCTTCGCCGCTGGAGCGGGAGATATCCCGGTTGCTCGCGGGCGAGGGCGATCCGCCCGCGCTGTTGGCCGCGCTGCTCGCGGCCCGGCTGTACTGCGAGCGGACGGACCAGGTCGGTTTCGCGGCGATCGGACCGCCCGGTGGCGGGGTCGTGCCGGTGTTCACCTCCGAGGAGCAGTTGGCACTGTTCGTCGGCGAGTCGTGCGACTGGTTCGCCACAGGGGGCGGGGACCTGCTGCGGTTGCTGCCGGCGGGTTACGACATCGCGGTGGACCTGGCCGGCCCGCAGCCGGTGCGGCTGCGGGCGAGTCTGTGGAACGGCGAGCCGGAGACGGAGGCCACGGGTGGGTGACGACGGATTCAAGGTCGACAGCGCGTTCGTGCGCGGGGCGAGTACCGAGTTGATCGACGCATTGCTGGTCGCCCGGGAAATCGCCCAGAAGCAGCAGCCGTTGCAGGCGCAACTGGCGGCGCTGCAAAAGCACTACTCGTCGCCGTACCAGGCCGGCGAGATCGACGACCCCGAAGCCCGATCAACACCTATTCCACTCGGAGATTACGAGCGATCCCTGCGACTACTGAATGGCGGACGGGTCGATCAAACCGTCGTACGAACCAAGTGATCCCATCACACAGACCGACGAGGAAATTTGTGTCCCCTGAAATCTTGCCGACGCTCAGCCTATTCGGCAAAGTAGCCTGGGGCGGCTTTCCGTCAGGCCGCAATCCAAATACAGAGAGATGGCGCCTGGTCTTTTTGGTATGGCGATATGAAAATGCCCCGACAAACGTTACTGATATTTTTCGGCGCACCATCGCAGCCATTGACGACCTGGAATTGGCGTGGTCCTTCACCACATCTTGGGGTCGAAATTGGACTCTGGCTCCCACGGTGGCCCTGGAACTAGCGAAAGAAGTATCTCGCGTGGAGGCCTCGCGTATCCTTCAGGAGCAGAACCAGGATCTGTGCGAAAAATCGAACCGCGACATCACCCGAATCATGACCACCTTGCAAGAACTCAAGGAATCTTGACCCATCACATGGCTCCGAGTTCGACCCAAGAGTCAGCGTGGTAACGGCGCTTGATCACTCCACTGGTTCTTCGAGGCTGCGCCCTTCGAAATGCCCGCCACCATCGCTGGCATGGTGCAGCTCGACTAGGAGCTGGCTGGCCGATCATGTGACTGTCGTCTGGTCGAATCGTTACCCCGTGTATGGGGCGGGGTGAAAGCGGTAATCTGTCGGACGTCGGGCAGGCCTGTAAGAAGCCTGACAGCGTCGCGTTCGACAAGGCCTACAGCAACGGTCCTTGCCGCCGATACCTGCGGCGACGCGGCATCCGGCACACGATCCCGGAGAAGGCCGACGCTGCCGGACGGCTGACGCAACGCATCAACGGCGCTGGGGAAGTGATCATATACAGCCGGGACGCGTTGGGCAGGATGACTGCCGAAGTACACGCCGCCACCGGCCGTGAGACCACCCATCAATACAATGCCGCCGGCTATCTGATTCGAGCCACCAACGCGGATGTGGACCTCATTTTCACGCGAGACGCACTCGCGCGTCAGGCCGTGGGTGACCGGCCCGAGCAGGTCGATGCCGTGGTTGTCGCGTGCGTCGATGACCTGCTCGGCGGTGACGTAGGCGCTGTCGACGAGGTGCTCGGCCGGGCTCAGATCGCGCCGGGCGAGGCTGTGGTGGACCCGGTTGGTGGTGTCGATGTCCGCCTCGGTGGCCGGCACCGTTGCGACGTAGGTGATCAGGCGCGGGCCGTCCTCGTCGCAGGTCTCGGTGAGTTGGGCCTTGCCGGTCCACCCGACGCCGCGCTTGGTGCAGTAGCGGGCGTCGAGATCGTAGGGCGAGACGATGGCGGTTCCGCTCGGAGGGCGACCGTGTTCCTTCCCGTCACGCCAGTGCAGACCGTCCGCGTCCAGGTGGTATTGCTGGACCCAGACCTGACGCCGTGCCCGCACCGCCAGCAGAGCGCGGACGATCTCCGGGGCGCCGTCGCGGAGGGATTCGGTCAAGACCCGGATGCCGTCCCGCCCGAAGACGAGGGCCAGATCGGCACGTTCGTTCTCGGTCTTGGGCAACCGGTAGGCGTCCACGCTCGGACCGTGGCGGGTGAACCAGTCCTTCAGAGCCCATTCCAGCAGCCAGCCCGGGACGGTGGCGGCGATCCCTTCCAAGGCGGCCCGCAGCGTTTCGCCGACCAGTTCCAACCGCTGCAGCGTGCGGATCGCGCCGAGCACCACGGTGGAGTCGGTGCGTTGCCGCCCGCCGGGTGCGGCCCAACCTGCCGCCTTCAGCCGGCCCAGGACGGCTTCGAACAGCAGCGCCTCCGCGGATCCGCTCTCCGCGAGACGGCCACGGAACTCCGAGAGAACCGAGGCGTCGAAGCCGGGATCCCCCAACTCCAGGCCCAGCAGGAATTTCCAATCCAACCTTCCACGCACCGCGTCGGCCGCCTGACGGTCCGTCAAACCCTCGGTGAACTGCAGCACGCTGATCAGTGCGAGCCGTCCCGGAGGCACCGACGGACGGCCGCGGTCGGAGAAGAGCACCATGAACCGCTCGTCGGCGAACACCTCGCCCAGCAGGGTGTCGGCTCAGGCGACTTCCACACCCACGACCAGCACAACCACTTCTCAGGCAAACCCGCCGACCTTCAGGGTTGACCGGTTTCCACACGGACCGCCCGAGCGGGCAGCGCCCTCTACGGGCGCTGCCAGGAACGCTTGGTACTCGATCGGGCGAAAGTCGTACATCGTCGGGTAACCACCCGTTACGTTTCGATGACGGATGGTGGTGATCATCGCTGGAAGGTAATCGCCTCTACTCCGTCCGCC
Source organism: Embleya sp. NPDC005575 (assembly GCF_040605455.1). Taxonomy (NCBI): domain Bacteria; kingdom Bacillati; phylum Actinomycetota; class Actinomycetes; order Kitasatosporales; family Streptomycetaceae; genus Embleya; species Embleya sp. NPDC005575. The sequence goes on from NZ_JBEXCV010000013.1 coordinate 80,316, forward strand.
ATGAACGCAGCGACCCGACCGAAAGGCAACGCCATGGGCCCGGCGCATCCTCACGCCCAAGCATGCCCGAACTGTTCGTCTCCGAGCGGTGATCCCGACACGACGCCCAACGTGTGCCGAGAGATGTGGGTGGCGACCGTCCTCGACGATCCGGGAGTCACGCGCAAGCTGCTGCTGATCGCGCTGTTGCTCGGCACCTCCGCGAGGGCCGACGGGACCGGCATCCTCGTCACGGACGCCATGCTCGTCGGCGATAGTGGCTTCCCTCTTTCGACGGTTTGTTCCGCTCTCGACACGCTCCAGCAGCGCGGACTGCTGCTCCAGGTGCACCGCGGCCATCAACTTGACGACGGCGGCCACGCAGTCAGCGAGTACGCCCTGCTGATGCCCTGACGCACTGCCACGGCCTCAAGCACAGACTCGCTTCGACTCGCGGTGAGCAACGGTTGAAAGCTCGAACTCGGCTCCTTGGGCGTGCGGTTCGCCGAGGATGCGCGTCAGCCCGGCAGGCGTGTTCGCCGGCCTTGCCGGTGACGGAGCGTCAAAAAACAGTTGGTCGCTCGATCGGGTGAAAGCTGGGCATCGGCGGTTAAACGGCTATTACGGTTCGACTACGGAAAGCGGCGATCACCCCTCAGAAGGTGATCGCCGCTAGTCAACCCGCTGCAAGCACAGCGAACCAACCGAAAGGCAACGCCGTGACACCGGCGCATCCTCAGGCACAAGCATGCCTGAACTCTCCCTCTCCGACCACCGATCCCGCCACGATTCCCCCATATGCGCGGCGCGCCAGGTGGCAGGAGGTCATTCGCGATGATCCGGGGATTGAGCGCACGCTGCTGATGTTCGCGTTGCTGCTCTCCACGTACGCGCGGTCCGACGGCACCGGCATCCGGCTCACGCACGCCAGACTCGCCCGCGACTGCGGCTTCCACCTCTCCACGGTCCGCCGCGCATTGGAGCACTTGCAAAAGCGCGGACTGTTGCTTCAGGTCCACCGTGGCCACCGCCTCGGGGACGGCAACTCCTCGCTCAGCGAATACGCCCTGCTCCTGCCCTCAACGGCTCTTCCGGATGGGCCGTTGAGCGCAAACTCAGCCGCTCACCGGGATGAGCCGTTGAGCCGTTCGTCGGACACGACCCGCAGGCGCTCAACCGCTCACCACAGCGCCTCAACGGTTCACCTGGATGAGCCGCTCCCTGTAGTTACCTCTATCAGGGAGGGAACGGGGTCTCCCCCCACTCCCTCCCGCGCGAGCCCGCCGGACAACGCGTCGTTCCGAGCGGCGAAGGTGCTGGTCGAACAACTCCCGCCCGAGTCGCACGAATTCCTGATGCCCGGTCTGCACCGCGTCGCCCTCAAGCTCGCCCAACGCGCCGATCGAGGCGTCCTGATCCACGACCTCGCGGACACGATCCGCACCCGCGGACCACTCACCGGCCCCGGAATCCGCTCACCGCTGGCCGTCCTCCTGTACCGCCTCGACGAGGCAATCGAGATACACACCACCATGCGCGAGACGTTCCGCCGATCCATGAGCGGAGACCCGACACCCACCCCGACGCCACCCACTTGCGGCTGCAAGGGCGGTTGGCGCGGCGAGGACCACGAAGGCCGCCCGATCCCGTGCACAACCTGCAAACCGCGCTACGGCGGCACGTTGGCGCCGCTGTTCTGACCACGACCGCCGCCCCGGCCCGGTGCGCCGGTCAGCGGCCGCGCGCACCCTTGAGAGTCTGCACCAGCGTGGCCCAAGACGCGGAGGAGACGCAGAAGTGGCCTCGCTCATGGGATTCACTGTCCCGCACGGCGGTGGCAGAGGGAGTGGGCGCCACTTCAACGCAGGTATTCGTGTCGGTGGCGGACGAGTAGGAGGAAGTTCGCCACGCAAGCGCGTTCGCAGTCATGCCAGGTCTCGCAATCGTTGCTCGATGACCTTCTTCGTGTCCTCTGGAGACAGAGTATGGCCCCGGAAATGGTTCAACAGCCGCTGGCAGCGGCGTACTTCGACCGCGCCGTCCTTGATCTCCAAGCCACGCATGTGTTCCACCGGTACGCCCCCGGCGACCACCGCCAGTAAAGCGCAGGGACTCACGCGGGGTCCGCTGGGCCCCGTTTGTCCTCAACGTGGACGAAGACACGGCGTGCGGCGCTCGCGGAGACCGCACGCGGCTTTCGCACCGGCTGGGGCGAGGGGCTGATCAAGGCTTCCGACGCCGCCCGTGGCTCGAACGGACCGCATAATCCGGCCACTTCTGGTTTGCTGGGGTCACCCGTGTCCACCCGCAGCCGGAAAGGCCCTGCACTGCCGTGGAGTTGATGGCGATTGTTCTGATGTCCGGAATCGGCGGAGGCGTACTCGTCCGCGCCGGTCGGGTGGCTCGTATGTATGAACTAGCGGTCTGGCGGCGAGGGTTGCCACTTGCACTCGGGTTGATCGGGGTCGCCATGAGCCTGATTCAGGCCGAGGATGTCGTGCTCGTCGCCGCGTTGATCGCCTTGCCGTGCTACGTGGCCTCGGCGTTGTTCGCGCAGGCGGAGATCCACCGGGAGGCCGACGAAGCGCTCCAAGGCCGAGCCGGCCGAGTCGGCTGACCCGGCGTCACGACCCCCGCCCGAACGGGCAGCCTGCCCTCACGACCCCGGGCCCGGCCCCAACCCGAAGACCCGCCAGCGCTTCGGGGTGACCACGCCCAGGCTCGTGCCCTCGCGGGAGAGCGGGCGGCGCTGCTGCGCCAGGCCCTCCTCGCCCAGGATGTGCCGCATGGCGAACTCCCAGCGCTCCTGAGCCCACTCGTCCTCGCGCATGGCCACCTCGCCCCACACGATGACGTGCGCGATGTCGCCGTCCCGCGCCATCGACAGGCACACGCGCGGGTCGTGCTCCAGATTCGCCTTCTTGGTGCGGCCGGTGAGGCTGAGGTAGAGATACTCGTCGTCGTACGCGAGCATCACGGGCGTCACGTGCGGCTCCCCCGTCGGGGTCACCGTGCCCACGTGCACCCAGTGCTCCGGATCGCCGAGCATCGCGTCCAGAGCCGTCCTCAGTTCGGGGTCGATCATGGAGGATCCGCCTTTCGCAGCACAGGGGCCTCATGGCCACCGTACTGCGCCCTTCACCCCACCGGTCACGTGAATACCGCCCACGACGTATACGGGAACCGTCTAGAAGTCGTCCGGATACGGCGCCGACAGCACCTCGACCCCGGCCGGCTCCGGCGTGATGTAGCCCGGCAGCAGCTCGGACAAAAGCGCGCGCACCGCCTTCGTATCGTTGATGGCCGCCGCGTCGTACAGCTCCGGCAGCCGCACCACCGCGTCCAGGGCCTGCCCCGGCGGCACGGTCGCCTGGATCCGCCGATGTTCGGTGGGCAGGCGCTCCTCGGTGGTCGAGAACAGCGCCTCGTTGAGCTTCTCGCCCGGCCGCAGGCCGGTGAAGCGGATCGGCACGTTCGGCAGGTTCACCTGTTCGGCGAACTTGTGCACCAAGTCCACGATCCGCACCGGTTCGCCCATGTCGAGCACGAAGATCTCGCCGCCCTGGGCCATCCGGCCGGCCTCCAGGACCAGTCCCACGGCCTCCTCGATCGTCATGAAGAACCGGGTGACGTCCGGATGGGTGACGGTGACCGGGCCGCCCGCGCGCAGCTGTTCGGCCAGTACGGACAGCAGCGAGCCGCGGCTGCCCAGCACGTTGCCGAACCGGACACCTGCGAACACCCCCGGCGCCTGCGTGTTCGCCTGCACGATCAACTCGGCCAGCCGCTTGGTCGCCCCGAGCACCGAGACCGGGTCGGCCGCCTTGTCCGTGGAGATCAACACGAAGCGCTCGACCCCCACGTCGAGCGCCGCCCGGACCAGGTTCTCCGTGCCCAGCACGTTGGACTTGACCGCCTCGCACGGATGCCGCTCCAGCAGCGGCAGGTGCTTGTGCGCCGCGGCGTGGAAGACCACCTCCGGCTTGAGATCGTGGAAGAGCTGCTCGATCCGCGGGCGATCCCGGATGTCCGCGATGACCAGCGTCTCGTCGTCGAGCAACGCCTCGCCCCACACATCGAGTTGCAGACGATGCAGGTTGGACTCGTCGTGGTCGAGCATGTACATCCGGCTCGGCCCGAAGCCGTATACCTGTCGGCACAACTCGCTGCCGATCGAGCCACCCGCGCCGGTGATCAACACCCGGCGGCCCGCGATCACTTCGCGCACCGACGCCGAGACCACGTGCAGTTCCTGCCGACCGATCAGCCGGTTGACGTCGAGCATGCGCATGTCGCTGCCGACCACATCGCGCCGCAACGCGACCAGGAAGGAAGGCAGATACCGCACGGCGGCGCCGACTGCGGCGGCGCCGGCGGCCACTTTGCGAAAATCCTCGTGCGGAAGCCCCGGGATGGCCAGTACGACCACCTCGATGCCATGCTCCAATGCCACGTCGGTCAGGGCGGCCAGGCCGCCCAAAACCGGAAGCAGATGTTGTGGATTGTCCGCGTCGGCGACCCGGATCCCGTCCTTGTCGGGGTCGTCGTCGAGAAATCCGATCGGACGCAACCCGAATTCGGGTGTCCGCAACAGATCTCGCGCCAACGCGCTGCCCGCCGACCCGGCCCCCACGACCAGGGTCCGCAGACCCGCTCCCGAACTGTCCGTCGCTGCTGAACTCCGACCCATCAAGCCCCCCTCGGTCAGGTGCAGCGTGATCGGCATCGGATCGTGCACCGACCACACGCGGCATCGACACGCCGGTGCGGATGAGCGCCCCCATCGCACCACGCCCACCCCGGCGGTCGTACGCGACTGCCCCAATTGCCCCACGACCCCGATGGCCCCACAGTCCGCGTCGTCACTTGCGGCCCAGGCGCATCGCATGGACCAACAGCCGCGCAGACAACCACCGGCACTCCGGATTCAGCGTACGGCCCACTCTCGGCCCCCGCCGCGGTTTTGCCCAAACACCCGCAACTTCGCCTTTTCCGTGTCCGCAAGGGATCACGCCGTGATCGTCGGGGGTTTCCCAGCCCGGCTCCCTGCCGTCATCCCACCGTGCCCACCCACCGCACTCCCCGAGGTGGGCACGTGTCGAGTCGCCCGGCAGGCCCCGATCGATCCCGCGATACGACGCATCACCGCCGCGATACGACGAATCGGCCCCACCCGCGACAATCGCGAATGGAGCCGACCCGAAAACCGTGCCGTATCAACTCTGTTCGACCGTGCTCACCCGATCAGTCCACCACCGGCGGAGCCGTCGAGCGGTCGCCCACCCACGTCTGCTCCTCCTCGTGCAGGTAGTCCGCGCGCTGCCGCCGGTTGCGCTCGTCGCGACCGCCGCCCGCGCCCATCCCACCGCCACCGCCGCGCATGCCTGCGCCGCGACCGCCGCCGACCTGGCTGCCCGCGCCCGCTCCGGCCCGGCCGGCCAGGCCGCTGCCGCCGGAGGAGAACTGGCCCGAGGCGCCCGCGGTGCGCGAGGTGCCACCGACCACGCCACCGCTCTGCCCGGTGAACCGCCTACCGCCCGCACCGCCGCGCGGACCGGTGCCGCCGCCGGGGTTGTTGTGACCGCCGCCACCGCCGGTCGGGCCACGCTCGGTCGGCCGACCCCCGGTGAGACCTTCGGTGTTCGAGGTCGCGTTGGGGCCGCGCCGGCTGTCCAGCGGGTTCGAGGTCAACTGCGCCTTGGAGCCACCGGACTTGCCGCCGGGCGGGAAGCCGCCCGTCTTGCCGCCGGGGAACATCGGCAGGCCGTTGGGCAGACCCTGGGGACCGCTGCCGCTGGGCAAAGGGCCGATCGGGCCCTGCCCCGGACCCATCGGACCGGGGTCGGGCAACGTCGCGGGGCCGTTCTGGAACGGGCCGGTGCCGAGCAGGCCGGTGTCCTTCGGCGACACGTACCCGCCACCACCACCGCCGACCGAACCGACGCCGCCCGGACCGCCCGAGCCGTCGGACCCGTCGATCAGATTCTCGCCACCGCGACCCGTGGGACCGTGGCCGGGGATCAGCGTCCCGCCGTCCTTGTCCACGGTGGCCTTGACCGTCGAGTTGTTCGTGGTCCGACGACCGCCGTTGGTCGGTCCGCCGCCACCGCTGTGCGAAACGGTCGGCAACGCGGGCAACGGCGGGAAGTCGATCGCCGGCGCCTTGGCCAGCGTCTCGGTGGTCACCGTGTAGGTGCTGCTCAGGCTCTCCATCCGGCGGATGGCTTCCTGGCGCGCCTTCTCCAGCTCGGTCTTGGCCGAGGCCACCATGGCCTTCTTGTCCGGGGTGTCCCCCGGCTGGCAGACCAGCCGCTTCTCGCCGTTGCTGTCCACGATCAGCTTGGCGTTCGCGGGCACCTCCGGCATGGTCAGCAGCGCGAAGCTCAGCTCGCTGCCCGCGTGGTCCATCGCGGTACCGACCTTGCCCGAGTGCTCGGCGAACTTGCGCGTGGCGACCATGACCTTGCCGGTCCACTCACGAAAGCTCTCCGCGGACTTCCCGGTCCACTCGAGACGACTGATCCGCGTCTCCAGTGCCGTCGTCAGCGTCTCCAGCGTTTCCTTGGCATCGAGCAACGCCTTCCCCGATGCCGTCAGTTCGACGGGTCGTGCGCCGTCGATCATGCCCTTCAGCGCTTCGTGCGAAAACTCCTCGAAGTTGGTGGGTCCACTTCCCCACCCGCCACCGCCACCGCCGGCATCCAGCATGTCGTCACCCCGTCCCCGTAGTTCCCGTCACGTCGAATCTCGAGCCGCTCAGGGCTTCTTCGCCGGCGGTGCGGGAGCCGGCGCGTTGTTCGCGTAGTCCTCTTGCAGAGACTTGTACTTGGCGGTGAACTCCGCCTCGTTGCCCTCGTACGTGCCCTGCACGTACTGGACGGTCATCTGCATCGCCTCGATCTGGCGCTTGAGCTGCGTCGACAGATCGATCAGCTCCTGGCGTATGCCGACGTACGCCGACCACAGCCGGATCGCTTCCCCGAAATTGCCCGACGCGTCCAATTCCACGCGGTTGTCGACCAACTTGTGTGGTGCCGCGGTGGACGCGTCCAAGTCGTCCAGCGCGCGCTGGACGTCCTTTTGGAACTGCACCATCGATTCCAGCCCGACGGACAACGCCTGCATGTCCGACGAGGAAACCCCCGTGGGTCCACCATCCCCGATATCCGCGATGAGCATCTGCCACACTCCCCCGTGCGTGGAGCCGATACCTCACCCCGTCACCACGCAGCTAGTCATCAACGCGCCGCGCGTTGCCCCGTCCTCCGAGGCGGCGCATCGCGGCACACCCGTATCAGTATCCCCAGACTACATAGCGGATGTGACCGATGGGTACGGGGAGACCCTCACGTCGGACCCGCTCCGGATATCGATGCGATGGATCACCGCAGCGCGCATTGTCCGAAAGATCCGGCGGCAGGCGGCGGGCCGGGACCGGGCCGGGAGACCCGACTTCGACCTGATCTTCGCCGGTCGAAGTCGGGCCCGGTCCTACTCGGTCTCCTCCGCGAGCTCCAGCCAGCGCATCTCCAACTCGTCGCGTTCGTCGCGGATCGCGCGCAGTTCGGCGTCCAGCGCGGAGACCTTGTCGAAGTCGGTGGCGTACTCGGCCAGGCCGTCGTGCACCTTCTTCTCCCGATCGGCCAGCTTGGACAACTGCCGCTCAACCCGCTGGAGTTCCTTCTTCGCCGCGCGGGTGTCGCCGCCACCGCGCCGGGTCGGCGCGGCGGTTGCCCCCGCCTCGACCGCATCCCGACGACGCTTGAGGTACTCCTCGATGCCACCCGGCAACATCCGCAGCGTGCGGTCGCCCAGCAGCGCCAGCACCGTGTCCGTGGTGCGCTCGATGAAGTACCGGTCGTGGCTGACGATCACCAGCGAACCCGGCCAGCCGTCCAGCAGGTCCTCCAGCTGGGTCAGCGTCTCGATGTCCAGGTCGTTGGTCGGTTCGTCCATGAACAGCACGTTCGGCTCGTCCATCAACAACCGCAGCAGCTGCAGCCTGCGCCGCTCGCCACCGGACAGGTCGGAGACCGGCGTCCACTGCTTCTCACCGGTGAAGCCGAACTGCTCGCACAGCTGACCGGCCGTCATCTCCTTGCCCTTGCCGATCTCGACCCGCTCGCGGATCTGCGACACCGCCTCCAGGACCCGCAGTGTGGGCGGGAGTTCGACAACTTCCTGGGAAAGGTAGGCGAGCTTGACGGTACGACCGACCACGACCTTGCCGGCGGCCGGCTGCTTCTCCTCGTACGCCGCGTCCTTGAGCGCGCGCAGCAGCGAGGTCTTGCCCGCACCGTTGACCCCGACCAGGCCGATCCGGTCGCCCGGACCCAGGTTCCAGGTCAGGTGCTCCAGCAGCGTCTTGGGACCAGCCTCGATCCGCACGTCGAGCAGTTCGAAGACGGTCTTGCCCAGCCGCGCGTTGGCGAAGCCGCGCAGCGCCAGGGTGTCGCGCGGCGGCGGCTCGTCCGCGATCAGCTCGTTCGCCGCCTCGATCCGGAACTTGGGCTTGGAGGTGCGGGCGGGCGCGCCGCGCCGCAGCCAGGCGAGTTCCTTGCGGACCAGGTTCTGCCGCTTGGTCTCCTCGGTGCTTGCGATCCGCGCGCGCTCGGCCCGGGCCAGCACGTACGCCGAGTAGCCACCCTCGTAGTCGTGCACCTTGCCGCCCTGCACGTCCCACGTGCGCGTGCAGACCTCGTCCAGGAACCAGCGGTCGTGGGTGACCACGACCAGCGCGGAGCGCCGGGTCTTGAGGTGGCCGGCCAGCCACGCGATGCCCTCGACGTCGAGGTGGTTGGTCGGCTCGTCCAGGATGATCAGGTCGTGCTCTTCGATCAGCAGCTTCGCCAGCGCGATCCGGCGCCGCTCACCGCCGGACAGCGGGCCGATCACCGAGTCGATGCCGCTCTCGAAGCCGGGCATGGCCAGTCCGCCGAACAGCCCGGTCAGCACGTCGCGGATGCGCGCGTCGCCCGCCCACTCGTGCTCCGGGCGGTCGCCGACGATCTCCTGGCGCACGGTCGCCGCCGGATCGAGGTCGTCCTGCTGGCTCAGGATGCCCAGGCTGAGCCCGCCCACGTGGGTGACCCGGCCGGAATCGACCGGCTCCCGCTGGGCCATCACCCGGATCAGCGTGGTCTTGCCGTCCCCGTTGCGGCCCACGACCCCGATCCGGTCGCCTTCGGCCACGCCGAGGGACACCTCGTCGAGCAGGGTGCGCATGACATACGCCTTGCCGACTGACTCAAGATTGACCAGGTTCGCCATCAGACCGAACCGCCATACCGCAACGCTCGCATTCGACCAACTCTAACGGTCCGCGCTACACCGTGTTCTCGCGCTCCACCGGAACCACTCGGCGCGGCAGCACCCGGGCTCCGGGCACCGCGCCGAACGCGACCCGCGCGGCCCGGCAGGTGCCCGATCCGGTCAGTCGCTCGGCCACCACGTGCGCGGTCTCCCGGTCCGGCGCCAGGAACGCGCAGGTGGGCCCGGACCCGGACACCAGCGAGCCGACCGCCCCCGCGGCCATCCCCGCGGTCAACGTCGCGGCCAGCGCGGGCCGCAGCGACAGAGCCGCCGGTTGCAGGTCGTTGACCAGGTTGGCGCCCAGCGCGTACGCGTCGCCGGCGCGCAGTGCCGCGATCAGCTCCTCGCGCGGCGCGGGCCGCCCGACCGCCTCGCCCGCCACCTCGCGCAGCCGGTCGCACTCGCCGTACACGGCCGGCGTGGAGAGCCCGCCGTCGGCCAGCGCGAACACCCAGTGGAAGCGCGCCGTGGTCGGCACCGAGGCCAGCCGCTCGCCGCGCCCGGTGCCGATCGCGGTACCGCCCAGGTCGGAGAACGGCACGTCGCTGCCCAACTCCGCGCCGAGTCGGCGCAGCATCTCGCGAGGCGTGTCGCCGCGCCACAGCGTGTCGCACGCGAGCAGTGTCGCCGCCGCGTCCGCGCTGCCGCCTGCCATGCCGCCCGCGACCGGGATGCCCTTGCGGATGTGAATCCGCACGTTCGGCTCGCGGCCGAGCCGGTCGGCGAGCAGGATGGCCGCGCGCGCGGCCAGATTGCTGTGGTCCAGCGGGACCTCGTCGATGCCCTCGCCCTCGCAGGCCAGACTCAGCCGGTCCGCGGGCGTGACGGTGACCTCGTCGTACAGGGAAACGGCGTGGAAGACGCTGACCAGCTCGTGGAAGCCGTCCGGCCGCACCCCACCGACCGCGAGTTGCAGGTTGACCTTCGCGGGAACACTGACGGTGACGGAAGACACGGCTCGTGGAACTCCTTCGTGGCCCTGCCGGGCCTCTTCGGACCGGTGCCGTGCGAACTCCTCGACACCGTCGCCGATGGTATCGACGGCGGCACCGTGCCCTCGGTAGCGGGGCTCGTTCGCCCTAGGGTGCGGCTTCGCCCGGCACCCTGCGCTCGGTCGAGTCGGGTCGGTGCTCGGCGATCCTGGCGAACGCCTCGACGCCCAGCGCCTCGCCGCGCGTGCGCGGATCGATCCCGGCCGCGCGCAGCGCCTGCTCGGCGCCGGCGGGGGAGCCCGCCCACCCCGCCAGGGCCGCCCGCAGTGTCTTGCGGCGCTGGGCGAACGCGGCGTCCACGACCGCGAACACCTCCTGGCGAGTCGCCGTGGTCTCGGGCGGCTCGCGGCGCACGAACGAGACCAGGCCCGAGTCGACGTTGGGCGCCGGCCAGAACACGTTGCGCCCGATCGCGCCCGCGCGCTTGACGTCGGCGTACCACGCGGCCTTGACCGAGGGCACGCCGTACACCTTGCCGCCGGGTGTCGCGGCGAGCCGGTCGGCCACCTCGGACTGCACCATCACCAGGAGCCGGTCCAGCGACGGGAAGGTCTGCAACATGTGCAGCAACACCGGCACCGACACGTTGTACGGCAGGTTCGCCACCAGCGCGGTGGGCGCCGGGCCGGGCAACTCGGTCACCGTCATCGCGTCCGCGTGCACGAGCGCGAAGTCGGCGGCCCGCTCGGGCATCCGGGCGGCGATGGTGGTCGGCAGGTGCCGGGCGAGCACCGGGTCGATCTCGACCGCGACCACCCGCGCGGCGCTCTCCAGCAGGGCCAGGGTCAACGAGCCGAGTCCGGGGCCGATCTCGACGACGACGTCCTCGGGTCGCACACCTGCGGTGCGCACGATGCGCCGCACCGTGTTGGCGTCGATCACGAAGTTCTGGCCGAGCTGCTTGGTCGGGCGCACACCCAGGGCCTCGGCGAGCGCGCGGATGTCCGCGGCACCGAGCAGTCCCGGTCCCGCGGGAAGATCACTCACGAGAAGAGCCTACTGCCGCACAGCGGCCACGGACTCGCCCCCCGTTGCACATACATGAGCTTTGCCCGATATGTCTGCTCGGAGGCAGGTGCCTGACTTGCCACCCCGTTGCCGCCCATCGACTGCCAGGTCTGCGCGTCGAACTGGTAGAGCCCGTGATAGGTCCCCGACGCGTCCACCACGTTCGCCCGGCCACCCGACTCGCACTGCGCGAGCGCACCCCAGTTGAGCTGATCGGCCCCCGCCACCGAGTTCGGCATCTCCTTGGTGCCGACCTTGACGATCTGGGTGACCGGTTCCTTGACCACCTTCTCGGAGATCTTGCGCGGCTCCTGCTTGACGCCGTTGATCGTCTCGTACGAGTAGGTGATCTGACGAAGCCCGACCACGCCCTTGGTGGCGACCTCCTCGGTCCCCTTGGACAGGGTCGGATCGTCCTGCTTCGTGGTCTTGAACGGGATCTTCTCGTCCTTGGTCACCGTGGCGCCGGTGACCCGCAGGATCGAGACGGTCTGGCCCTGCTGGGGGTAGGAATCAGTCGGCGTGTCCACCCGGTCCTGCGGCCCTATCGCAATCCCGGCCTGCTCCAGCGCGGCCTGCACGGTCGCCGCGTTGGTCCGCAGCGGCACCGTCTTGCCGTCGACGAGGAAGGTGATCGCCCGCTCGGTGCGCACGTCCAGGTTGAGCCCCTGCCGGCCGATCGGCAGGTCGCGGGAGACCGACAGGTACGCGCCGTCCGCCCGCACGCCGACCTGCTCCAGCGCCTCGGACACCGACTTCGCGGTCACCCAGATCTGCTGAGGTCGGCCGTCGACGGTCATCGTCAGCAGTCGGCCGTAGCGCACCGCGACGCGGTCGCCGTCCTCCAGGCCCGCCTTGCGCCCGGGCGCGACGATGTCGTGCTCGCCGACCTTGATCTCCTGGCGGCCGAGCAGCCCGGAGACGTCCGAGGCGAACGTGTGCACGGTGCGCTCCTCGCCGTCCACGACGAGCGTCACCGTCTTGTCGTACGCGACGAAGGCCGTGGTGCCGCCGACCAGGACGGCGACCACGAGGGCCTGCGGAACGAGAGTGCGCAGAGAGGGTCCGGGGCGACTGCCGCCCCTGCCCGCCCGGGCGGTGTTGCGCCTGCGGGCGGAGCCGGCGGAACGACTCAACGGTGCTCCTGGGGGAATCCGAGGGGACTGGTCCGGGTGTGACCCGGGAGGGCCGGGGCGCTGTTCCCCCCGACGAGCATCGGACTGTACACGGGAGCGGAGCGGGCACCGCCCGTCCCCCGGTCGTCCGGGTGAGGGGCGGCAACGGCGAGGCAACTACGCGGGGGCGAAGGTGCGTTCGGCGTTGGCTGCGAGCGCGCCGGCCAACTCGTCCTCGGTCACACCCTTGACCTCGGCCATCGCCCGCACGGTGATCGGCACCAGGTAGGGCGCGTTCGGCCGGCCGCGGAACGGCACCGGGGTCAGGAACGGCGCGTCGGTCTCGACCAGGATCAGGTCGATCGGCGCGACCGCGAGCGCGTCCCGCAGCGGCTGTGCGCTCGGGTAGGTCACGTTGCCCGCGAAGGACATCACGTAGCCCAGCTCGGCGCACGTCTTCGCCAGCTCGGCGTCACCCGAGAAGCAGTGGAAGACCACCCGTTCCGGTGCGCCCTCCTCGGCCAGGATCCGCAACACGTCCGCATGCGCCTCGCGGTCGTGGATCACCAGCGGCTTGCGGTGCCGCTTGGCGATCTCGATGTGCCGGCGGAAGGACTCCTGCTGGTCGGCCACACCCTCGTCGCCCGTGCGGAAGTAGTCCAGACCCGTCTCGCCGATCCCGCGCACGTGCGCCAACGCGGCCAAGCGGTCGATCTCGGCGAGCGCCGCGTCCAGCGCGGCGGCACCGCCCGGCGCGCGGCGCTGCCCCGACCAGCCGTCCGGGTCGCCGAGCACGATCCGGGGCGCCTCGTTCGGATGCAACGCCACCGTCGCGTGCACCCGCTCGTGCGCGGCGGCCGTTTCGGCCGCCCACACCGAGGACGGCACGTCGATGCCCACCTGGACCAGCGTGTCCACGCCGACCTCGGCGGCGGCCGACAACGCGTCGGCCACACTCGCCTCCTGGAGGTCCAGGTGCGTATGGGCGTCCCAGACGGGCACCCGCAGCGGCTCGGGCGCGGGCGGCGGGGTGGTGTCCCGGGCCCCGCCGTCCCGACGCTTGCGCTTGCTCAAGGCTCAGAAATCCTTTTTCTCTTCGAGGCGCGGGAACAGGATCGCGCCCTTGGTGATCGTCGCCCCTGCGGGCAGTTGCCCCCAGCGGCCCGCGTCCTGCACGTGCTGCGCGGCCAGCGGGCCCAGGTGCGGCTCGGCGCCGAGCGAGTCCCACAACTTCTCCGCGGTCGCCGGCATCACCGGGTTGAGCAGCACGGCGAGCGCACGCAGCGACTCGGCCGAGGTGTACAGGATCGTGGCCAGCCGGGCCCGGCCCTCGGGGCTGTCGTCCTTGGCCACCTTCCACGGCTCCTGCTCCGTGATGTAGCCGTTGACCAGCTTCACGTAGCCGAACACCGCATCCAGACCGGCCTGGAAGTCGAGCAGCCGGACCCGGTCGTCGGCGACCGACACGGCCTCGATCAGCGCGCTGTGCAGCGCGCCCTCGGCGTCCCCGTCGGCGGTGGAGGCGGGCAGCGCGCCGTCGAAGTACTTGCCGACCATGGCCGCCACACGCGAGGCCAGGTTGCCGAAGTCGTTGGCCAGCTCCGAGGTGTACCGCGCGGAGAAGTCCTCCCACGAGAAGGACCCGTCCTGGCCGAACTGGATCGCGCGCAGGAAGTAGTAGCGATAGGCGTCCACACCGAAGTGGTCGGTGAGCTGCTGCGGCGAGATGCCGGTCAGGTTCGACTTGCTCATCTTCTCGCCGCCGACCATCAGCCAGCCGTTCGCGAACACCCGGCCGGGCACCGGCAGGCTGTTGGCCATCAGCATCGCGGGCCAGATCACCGCGTGGAACCGCAGGATGTCCTTGCCGACCAGATGCACGTCCGCCGGGAAGGTGCCCTTGAACTTCGCCTCGTCCGCGCCGTAGCCGACCGCGGTGGCGTAGTTGAGCAGCGCGTCGATCCACACGTAGATGACGTGCTTGGGGTCCCACGGGACCGGGATGCCCCAGTCGAAGGTGGACCGCGAGATGGACAGGTCCTGCAGGCCCTGCCGAACGAACTGGAGGACCTCGTTGCGCGCCGAGGCGGGCTGGATGAAGTCCGGGTCGGCCTCGTAGAACTCGAGCAGCCGGGGGCCGTACGCGGAGAGCTTGAAGAAGTAGTTCTCCTCCTTGAGCATCTCCACCGGGCGCTTGTGGATCGGGCACAACTTCTGCCCGTCGTCGCCGTCGAGCAGATCGCCCGGCGCCTTGTACTCCTCGCACGCCACGCAGTACGGGCCCTCGTAGCCGCCCTTGTAGATCTCGCCCTTGTCGTACAGATCCTGGACGAACTCCTGGACCCGGTCGGTGTGCCGCTTCTCGGTGGTGCGGATGAAGTCGTCGTTGGCGATCTCGAGGTGCTCCCAGAGGGGCTTCCACGCCTGTGTCACCAGCTTGTCGCACCACTCCTGGGGAGTGACGCCGTTCGCCTCGGCCGTGCGCATGATCTTCTGACCGTGCTCGTCCGTGCCGGTGAGGAACCACACCTTCTCACCGCGCTGGCGGTGCCAACGGGTGAGCACGTCGCCTGCGACGGTCGTATAGGCGTGGCCCAGGTGCGGGGCGTCATTTACGTAGTAAATGGGCGTTGTGACATAGAACGCCTTCTCGCGCTCGCCCGCAGTGATGTCAGTGGTTCCAGTGGCCGCCATACCCGGAATCCTACGGCCGGCGCGACGGCGCCCGCCCCCGAGTATCGGCGGGGGCGGGCGGGGACGGGCGGGCGGCCCGGAGCGGGCTCAGGCGGAGCGGTGCAGCGACGGCAGGTGCCACCGCGAGGCCCCGCGCGGAGCGGGCACCTCGGCCGGCTTGTCGGCCTTCGCGACCTTGACCGGCTTGACCGTCCCGACGGCCTTGACCGGCCTGGCCGTCGAGGTGCCGGTCGCCGAGGCGACCCGGCCGGCCGGGAGTATGCGCAGGCGGGTGCCGTCGCAGTGCTCGCAGGCGGGCTTGGTGAACGGGGACGGGACCAGCGCCCCCTCCGAGTAGTACCGGCAAAGTCGCAATCCGTGCAGATCGGTCGCGTGGTGGATCTCGTAGTCGCGCTCCCAGCCTCGACCACACGACATACAGACGAAGGCGTAGGACTCGTGCACCACCGTCGGGTTCTCCATGACGACCTCCTCACACGGGCGCGCCCACCGACTCGTTCAGGGGGCTTCCCGTGACCGGTATCCATGGAATGCCCGAACGAGGTCTTCCGTATCGGCACATACGGTTCCTTGACGGGCGCCAACACGGAATATGGCGAACCCGAAAGACTCATCACCCAATCGAGTGCTGTGCCGTACCTACCCGTTGCGTGCACTTGACCGTCCACCCCGAGCCGATCCGAACGGATCCCGGCCCGACCCCGACCCGACCCCGACTCGACCGGGCACGCTGCGTCGCACCACGCGTACGCAACGTGCCGACACTTCGCGATCCGTTGTCGATCGATCGCCGCGGGTCAGCTTTTCTTCGCCGCGACCACCGCGTCGAAGACCACCCGCTTGGGCACGCCGACCTCCGCGGCCACCGCCGCGATGGCCTCCTTGCGGGACTGCCCGGCGGCCTCGCGCCCGGCCACCCGCTCGACCAGTTCGGCCGGGCCGATCTTCGAGGGGTCGGCGGGCGGCGCGCCGGCAACCACGACGGTGATCTCGCCGCGCACTCCCGGCTTCGCCCACTCGGCGAGGTCGGCCAGCGTGTCCCGGCGAACCTCCTCGTAGGTCTTGGTGAGCTCGCGACACACCGCGCCGCGACGGTCGGCGCCCAGCGCCTCGGCCATCGCGACGAGCGACTCGGCGAGCCGGTGCGGCGCCTCGAAGAAGACCATCGTGCGCGGCTCGGCGGCCAGCTCGGTCAGCCGCCGACCGCGCTCGCCCGCCTTGCGCGGCAGGAAGCCCTCGAAGCAGAACCGGTCCACCGGCAGGCCGGACAACGCGAGCGCGGTGAGCACCGCCGAGGGCCCCGGTACGGCGGTCACCCGGATGTCCTCGGCCACCGCCGCCTCGACCAGCCGGTAGCCCGGGTCGGACACCGACGGCATGCCGGCGTCGGTGACCAGCAGCACCCGCTTGCCCTCGCGCAGCGCCTGGACCAGCTCCGGCGTGCGCGCGGCCTCGTTGCCCTCGAAGTACGACACGACGCGCCCGGGCACCTCCACGCCGAGCGCGCCGGCCAGTCTGCGCAGCCTGCGGGTGTCCTCGGCGGCCACCACCTGGGCCGCGCCGAGTTCGACGGCGAGCCGCGCGGGCGCGTCGCTCACGTCACCGATGGGGGTGCCGGCCAGTACGAGTACGCCGCCCTGAGTGCTCTGCTGTTCGTGTTCCACTGCGCCATCCTCCCCTTTGACGCGCCCCGGTTGGCCCGCGCGTCAATACGATGCACGGGTGACGAGTGACGTGGCGACCGATCAGCCGACCCGAAAGCAGCCCCCGGAGGGTGATGCGGAGTCCCCCGGCAACACCGGGGCCGCCCGTCCGGAGCCGCGCGGATGGGCCTGGTCACTGGCCCGATTCGGATACCGGGACCGGCCGCCGACGTCGCTGCGCGAGCGGTTGGTGCCCTCGTACACCGACAACAGCGCGTACACCGGCGGTGGCTGGTTGCCGTGCCTCCT
>NZ_JBEXCV010000014.1:0-59992 GCF_040605455.1 Embleya sp. NPDC005575
CGGCCGAGCCGGCCGCCGGGACGCAGCCGGCCCGGGCCACCGCTCCCGCCGCTCCCGTCGCGTCCTCGCCGGCGCGCGTGGTCGACCCCGAGGAGCGGATCGACGTCGGCGGCGGCAACTCCACGTGGCTCACCACGAGCGGCTTCCACTTCGTCCAGGACGCGGCCCAGGGTGCACAGTTCGGTAAGGCCGTGCTCTTCAAGGACTTCCCGGTCGGCACCGTCGACATCCGCGCGTACGCAGGACGAGGGTCCAACCTGTACGCCGGTGCCTACCGAGGCAACGGCGTGGTCGCCCGGGTGACCGTAGAAGTGGCCGGCCGGACGCTGGAGGCGAAGCTGCTGACCCTCGCGGGCTCCCCGGGCTGGTCCGCGTTCTACGTCGACGGCCCCGTGGTGCCCCTCCCGCAGTCGAAGCTCGACCCCCCGTTCACCGCCCCCGTCAAGGTCTACGCGGCGGACGGCACCGTGCTCGCGAGTCTGTAGACCCGCTCGGCCGACTCCTCGCCCAAGCGCGCGGGTTCGCACGATGACGTGCCGGTGCTGCGAGGCGAGCGCTCGCCTCGCAGGACCGGCACGCCGTCCGATCTCCGGCGCAGCCGGGCCATCCTGTTGAGGAATCGCTTGAACACCACGAAGGACGCGGAATTCCGGGACTTCATGACCAGCCGCTGGCCGCACCTGCTGCGGACCGCGTTCCTCCTCACCGGCGGCCACCACCACGACGCCGAGGACCTCGCGCAGAGCACGTTGGCCAGGGTCTACGCGAAATGGGAGCGGGTCCGACGCACCGAGAACATCGACGGCTACGTACGGCAGATCATGGTCAACGTGCACACGGATCGGCATCGACGACGCCGCGTCCGGGAGTGGATCACCGCCCGCGTACCGGACGTTGCCGCCGCCGACCGAACCGTCCGGCTGGCCGACCGCGACGTGCTGCTGACGGCTCTCGCCCGGCTGCCCGCCCGGCAACGCGCCGCGGTGGTGCTGAGCTATTTCGAGGACATGTCGCAGGCGGAGGTCGCGGCGGCCCTCGGGGTCGGGCTGGGCACGGTGAAGAGCCAGGTCTCCCGGGGGCTGGCGAAGCTGCGCCAGGACGGCGCGTTGAACGATTTCCGGGGCACGGACGCGTCGGCGAAGGAAGAAGTCCGGTGAACGAGGAACGTGACGTACTGCGCGCGATGCTCGGCGAATCCGCCGCGCGAACCCCGGTGGGCGCCGCACCGGTCGAGGCGACGATGCGCCGTGGCCGAGCACTGCACAAGCGCCGTCGGGCGGCCGGCCTGGCCGCGACGGTGGTCGCACTCGGCGTGCTGGGCCTGGGCCTGGGCGACGTGTTCGACTCCTCGCCCTCCGCACACCAGTCGGCCGTCGCGCCGGAACAGACCCGCCGACCTCTGCCGCCGCCCACCGTGCAGCCGCTGGTGGTCGCCGCCGAGCAGCGCGTCGACACGGGCTTCCGGCACAGCACGTGGCTCACCTCGAACGGCTACCACTTCGTGTCGAACGCCGCGCCCGCCGGCGCCCAGTACGCAGAGGCGGTCCTGGAGCCGAGGTCCCACCCCGATGGCGTCGATCTGCGCGTGTTCCGAGGCCCCGTCTCGACCCTGTACACCGGCGCGTACCGAGGCGTCGCCCCGGTCGGCCGAGTGTTCGTCACCGTGAACGGTCGGACCCTCGAAGCCCGAACCCTCACTCTCGCCGGAAAGCCCGGCTGGTTCGCGTACTACCTCGAAGTACCCACGGCCGAGACCCACTTCCCGACGACCACACCCGAGACGCCCGACGGCGCCGACGTCTACACCACCGACGGCACACTCCTCACCCACACGTCCTTGTTCGAGCCGACCGTCGACCTGTAACGGGGCTGCGTCGCCCGGAACTGAGCCACGCAGCCTATGCTCGATCGTGCAATTGGCCCACTCGCTGGGCCTGCGCGTGGTCGCCGAGGGCGTCGAGAACGAGGCCACCTACCAGCGCCTGCGCGAACCGGGCTGCGACGCGGCCCAGGGTTGGCTGATGTCCAAGGCGCTCCCCGGCGACGAGGCCACCGCCTGGCTCCTTCGCCACGGCGCAGGCGCGCACGCGACTCCTGCGGCACCGACGGAGCTGCACCACCACCGCCGAGCGGACGTCGGCTGAGCCGCCGGCCGACGACGCGCACCCGGTTGCCGCACCGGCCGCCGGGCTGCACGCCTCGCGTGCCGAACAGGCGGCCCGGCGGCCGGCCCGGTACGGAGTCGGACTGTTCGCGGATGCTCCGGCAACGCCGGTGTGAACTCGGGCGAGACTCGCATACCTCCCACAGGACGGGCCGCCCCCATCGTGGGCAACACCGGGCCGGGCGAACTGCGCGATTCCGGCCGAGGTCCGGTCGTTCGGCGATTGCCCGCACCGGGGTCGCCAATCCGCGCCGACGGGCCGTGCCTACACTCTGGGTCCATGACCTCGACAGCACACACCGCGGCGGACTCGGATCGGGCCACCGAGCACGTCCTCAACTTCGCTTCCGAGTCGGCGGCACGTGCGGCGGCGGAGGAATTGGCGTCGCTGGGACACCTGTTGGTCGCGGTTCGGGTGGCGGATGAGCGGGCGAGGACCTGGGACCGGTTGCCGGCGGGGTGGTGGCAGGTTCGGTCGGTGGCAGCGATCGTCGGGGACTCGGACGACGCGCGGCACTGGGCGTCCGTCCGGATCCTCATCCGGGTCGCGGCCGCGGCGCGGCGGCACGGCGGTTTCGCGAGCGGGGGCGACAACGGGAACTGCGAAAGCATGCTCCGCGGGTTCGACCGCGACGGGTTGGTGTACGAGGCGCCGGTCGGGATGTCGATGCCGAGCGTGGCCGTCGTGCCGTCCTCGGAGGTACCGGTGCCCGGGTGGACGTGCGGCGGGTTCGGCGCCGGTTCGGATCTCGTCGATGCCGTTCGCGCGGTGGCACAAGGGCTGTACGGCGATGCCTCCGGTCTGCCGGAAAGCCTGGATTGGCTGTTCGACGACGACCGTTTCGACTCGCCGTCCGAGCGCGACGCGGAGTTCATGGCCCGTCTGTGCGAAGCCGTGTCGTCCGACGGACAGGCGTGCGACGTCGAGGCCGACGCCGTCGAGTTCGTGGCCGCGTTGGCGGCCGACGACCACGTAGCCGCAGGCGAACGTGCGCACTTTTTGTTCGCGTTGTTGAAATCGGCGACCTCGGCACACGCCTACCAGGTGGACATGATGGACCAGGCCGCCGCGCTCGGGGAGAGCACCGACGAGAGCGCGGACGAGCGTGCGGTACGACTGGCCGTGCAGGCGCAGATCCCCACTCTGCTGGCCCACTGGGACACCGAAGTCGACGCGGGCCGCCTGCTGTTGGCGGCGCTGGCAACTCTGGTGCCCGAGTCCGCAGCCTTCGTCGGGCCCCGGCTCGCGGCGCTCCCGGCTCCGGCCGAAACCCGGCGCGCCGACGTGATCGGGCTCATCCACGCCCTGCTCCACGACGAGCACGTCGCCGACGCGCTCGACGCCGTGGCGCGGTGGGAGGGCGAAACCGCCATTCGCGCCGCAACCGAGGTGGATCGCCGCACGGTGGCCCTGGCCATGCTCGCGGACCTGGTCGTCGAGGAGACGGGCCCGACCACCCACCGCGACGAGGTTCACCACGCCTAGTACCGCAACGGTGTGTTGGCGGCGGACCTGGTAGTCGTCCGGGCCGCATTGAGTGCGTCGAGCCTGTACGTGGGCGCCTATCGCGGCGAGCCGCCGGCCGCCCGCTCCCGTGCCGACACTGCGGCGCGGTCCGCCTGGCTCGCCTCGATGCAGAACTCGTTCCCGGCGGGGTCCGCGACGACCGCCCAACCACGGCCGTTCGGCTTACGCCGGTCGTCCACGAGCACACCGCCGAGCGCGAGCACCCGCTCGACCTCCTCTTCCCGCGAACGCCCGGGCTCCAGGTCCAGGTGCACCCGGTTCTTCAGCGTCTTCGCCTCCGGCACGCGCAAGAACAGCAGCGTCGGCTGCCCGGCGGGTGCCTCCAGCGCGACCTCGTCATCACCGGGCGAGTCGTCCGGGTGCACCGGCAGATCGAGCACCTGCCCCCAGAAGCGGGCAAGTTCGTAGGGCTCGTGCGGCGGGGCGCAGTCGAAGGTGATGTGCCGGATCGTGGATCCCACATGCTCTCCCGAATTCGAAAGGAACCGAACACCACCCACCGAACACCAAAGCGAGCCGCCCGTCTCGGCAATTTCGCCGGACCGACGCCAATCGGCCACACCGTGCCGGGTCGCAGGTCCGCCACCCGGCCACGCGCCCTGCCGCCTGCCGCCTGCCGCCTGCCGCCTGCCGCCTGCCGCCTGCCGCCTGGCCGAAACGGTCGGCGGAGCAGGGACGTTCGTTGGGCTTGGCACGGGGGGCGCCTGGCTCGACAGCCCGAACACGGCGCCGTCCCAACGCCACACCCTCGGCCCCGACCGCATGAAGAAACAGCCTCCCGCCGCCATTGTCGAGCAGTAACCTGCATCATCGGTTGGGATCGGCGGAAGCCGCACGCTCGTACGAACTTTCGCGGATCACCCGGACACCGAATCCAAGGGGGCGAAATTTATTCGTATCACGTAGGGGCGATTCCGTCCCTGGCCACCGGATTGACTGCCGGAGCGGCGGCGATTCCGTGGATTCGCAAGGAAAATCGACTCCAATTGTCCTTCGCGGTGGGCGTGGCCGCGGCAGTGGCCTCTCTCGTATACGCCCTCCTGAACCCGGCGCTTCAGACCGAGCATCTTTCCGCTGAATTCCTCCAGGCAGAGATCGCGAACGGGCGCCTTGCCCTCAGAGCCACATCCGTCATCGCCGGCATCTCGTTCTGCTTGTAGCTCTGGCGGGTCTCCCGGGAGCCGCTGCCCGAGTGGACCGGAGGATCCGATCCCGAGGAGGACTACCAAACCTTCCTCGAAGAGATGAAGAGGGGAAAGTGGCCACCGGAGCGGGCCGCCGCACAGGGCGTGCTCTTCATGGTCGTCCTCGTCGGCCTCTGGATCTTCGCGGTCACCTCGCGATCGTCGACGCTGATCGCCGTACTCAACTGGACGTTCGCTTTCATCGTGGACGACTTTGCGATGAGCGCGAACTATGCAACCGATCGGCGTGTCGCCCCGCCATTTCTGGATGCCGTAAAAATCATCGCCGGCTCACTGGCGACCGTCGTTCTTTTTCTGATCGTCCTATTCCGAGAGTATTCCACTGGGTGGGATGGACCACCTTGGCTTTCACTCTGTTCGTGGCTCTCTCGGCAGTCATCCGGGCCTACGAGCCGCTGGTCAGGGCGGGGATATCCACATTCGGCATTCTCCCGGACGAAGACGACTGGCTATCGGAGGAAGAAATACGATCGCTCGAAGAGAAACTGAGATTTCTGCGGGAACAGAGGGTGCTTACGGAGGAGGAACTACTGGCCAAGCTACGCCTCCTCCCGACGCTCCCCAGGCTCGGTACGCAGACCCACGAAATCGCTCGCGGCGAGGCTGAGCCCTCGGAACCACGCGCCACGGACGGCACCGCCGACACGTCCGACGGAGGAATCGACACCGCGTTCACCGCCTGAAGTCCGCCCGGGGACTCGTGCTCCCCAGGCAGCGATCCGGGCTCCGCCCCCATGAAGTGGGGGGCGGAGCCCGGTGGTTCGTCAGGCCGTGCGCAGGGTGGTCAGCAGGGCCGACCACGAGGCGGGGGCGATGGTGAGGTGGCCGAGGGCGGGGGCCTTGCTGTCGCGGACGGGGACGGCTGCACAGCCGTCGGCGACCTCGACGCAGTTGCCACCGTTGTTGCTGCTGTATGTACTTTTGCGCCAATGCTCGGACGCAGTGGTGTTTGTGATCACGGGCTCACAGTTCCTTCAGCGCGGAAGCAATCAGATCGATTGATCGCGTGGTCGAGAGGGCCTCGGCGGTCAGCAGATCGTAAGTACGGTGAGCCGCCTTCACGTCTGCTGGTTCGGCCATGATCTGCCCTTGCAGAAATCCGTCCACGTAGACCACGTCTGGTCCTTCGTCCAGCGTAAGCGCTGCGAACGGCCCGCCGACCCCCGCGTGGCTCCCCGATTCGTAAGGGATCACCTGAATCACGAAGCGAGGCTGCTCGGCCAGCTCAATCACGCGTTCGAGCTGTGCTCGCGTTACATCACGCCCGCCCCACGTGCGACGCAGTACGTTTTCGTCCAGGACTACACGCAACTCGGGTGGGTCCGCCCGTTCGAATACGCGCTGGCGCTGGAGGCGTGCACTCACTTGCTCGTCCAGATCCTTCAGGTCCAGACGTCCCGCCGCCAGGACTGCCCGCGCGTACCGCTCCGTCTGAAGCAATCCCGGCACGACCTGCACCTCGAACGACCGAATGATCGAAGCAGCCTCCTCCAGTTCCACGAACGGCCTGAACCACGCCGGATACGCGTACCGGATCACCAGCGGCCACAGCCGCTGGAACCGGTCGCCCGTCCCGAAGAGTTCGTCGGCCAACTTCGAGAGGTCCTCCGTCGGCAACCGCTTCGCCGACTCGATCTTGTTGAGCAGCGACGGCGCCATCCAGGCCCGTTTCGCCATCTCGCGCTGAGTCATCCTGATGCGCTCACGCTCGCGCCGGAACTCGGTCGCGTAGAAGGTGAGTACGGACGCCGAGGGGTCCAGCTCGGTGGCAGCGGACACATTGCCCCCAGAAAGGGTTGAAAGCGAACGAAGTCAATCCCCGGCCCCTGCCGATCGTAGACGCCCACCGTCACGCTTGGCGTACAAACAACTGCATTGAGCTTGTATGCCAACGAAAGGCGCATCGACATGAGCCACCACCGCCGGGCGTCCGCCGCATCCCAACTCGCATCCACGGACGGCGAACCGTATCCGGAACCGCCGGGCAGCGGCATCATGATCGCCGTCTACCGGGTGGGCCCGGACGGTACGCAGGTCGTCGTACCGCCCCAACTCCACAAGCGTTCCTCGCGCGATCCGTGGCCGAGCCCGAACCCGCCCTGTACGTGCTCGCCCAACTGCCCGATGCGGTGAGCTGCGCGCGGTGAACCGACCGTCGCCGCAGGGCCGGACGACCGCCGACCGGTCATGGAACCGGCGCGGGCGGGGCCGGGCCACGGACGTCGGGCCCGGCTCTCTTCACTCTCGGCTCTCCCGATTCTCGGGACATTTCCGGCTAGGGTTGCCGTGTCAGGGATCGGCCCGAAGGGACGTGGGATGACATGTTGGTGATCCGTGCCGCACGCGCCTTCGACGGCGAACGGGTTGTCCCCGAACCGGTGTCCGTCTTCGTGGCGGACGGCCGAATCGTCGGGGTGGAGCCCGGCGCAGCCCCCGTTCCGGACGGCTGGCGCTCGGTCGAACACCCCACGGCGACCGTCCTCCCCGGCCTGTTCGACCTGCACAGCCACCTCGGCGGCGACAGTCGAGACGGCGCGCTCGACCGGCTCCCCGACTACTCCCCAGACGAACTCGACGCCGTGATCGACGATTCGCTGCGGCGCGAACTGGCCGCCGGGGTGACCGTGGTGCGCGATCTCGGCGACCGCGACTGGTCGGTGTTGCGGCGCCGGGATCGGGTGGTCGACGGCCTGCCCGCGCCGGCGATCCTGGCCGCCGGGCCGCCGATCACCAGTGCCAAGGGGCACTGTTGGCGGTTCGGCAGCGAAGCGGTCGGCGCCGACCAACTGCGCGCGACCGTGCGGGAGCGGGCCGAGCGCGGTGCGGACGTGGTCAAGGTAATGGCCAGCGGCGGCACGATGACCCCGGGTACCGACGTGATGCGCTGTCAGTTCACCCTGGCCGAACTGCGCCTGATCGTGGACGAGGCACACGCCGCCGGGTTGCCGGTGACGGTGCACGCACACAACCTGCCCGCCGTCGAACAGGCCCTCGCCGCGCATGCCGACGGCATCGAGCACTGCACCTGCCTGACCGACCGGGGCGTCGAGATCTCCGACGACCTGCTGCACCGGCTCGCAGCGCGGCGGGTCGCCGTGTGTCCCACACTCGGCACGGACCCGGACGCGCTCCCGCCGCCGGCCGTACGGCAGTTGCTGGAGCACTTCGGAGCGACCCGGGAGGTCCGGCTCGCCCACGCGGCCCGCGCACACCGGGCCGGGGTCCGCATCGTCTCCGGAGCCGACTCGGGGATCAGCGCCGCCAAGCCGCACGGCAGCCTGCCGGTGGCCATCGCCGATCTGGTCGCCGGCGGCGTCCCGGCCGCCGAAGCCCTCGCGTCGGCCACCTCCGTCGCCGCCGACGCGGTCGGCCTCGGCGGGCGCAAGGGTCGACTCCGGGCCGGCCACGACGCCGACCTCCTACTGTGCGACGGCGACCCACTCGACCGCATCGAGACACTCACCGCCGTCACGGCGGTCATGATCGGCGGCACCTGGGCGAATCTCGCCTGAGCCGCTATCGCGACCGACGTCCGTTCGCCTCCTGGCGCAGCCTCGTGGCCAGGGCCACGAAAACCGACCGATTCCGGACCGCCTCCACGGGGAGCGTGGCCCATGGTTTCCGTCGCCGCGCCGATGGATCTCCAGCCGGCCCTGTTTCACCGCGACCCGATCGACCTCGCGAAGAGCGGAAAACCGGCCGAAGCATCGGTTGCACAATTGACCCATCCCGCGCTCTCGGCCGGAACGGGCCTCCCGCCTCGTGGGCTGAGCCGCGTCGTGCGATGCCGC
This sequence comes from Embleya sp. NPDC005575, assembly GCF_040605455.1. Lineage (NCBI taxonomy): Bacteria > Bacillati > Actinomycetota > Actinomycetes > Kitasatosporales > Streptomycetaceae > Embleya > Embleya sp. NPDC005575. The sequence goes on from NZ_JBEXCV010000014.1 coordinate 8,689, forward strand.
GCCTCGGCCGTTCCAGGGGAGCGGCGGGGTGCGACGACGCGTACCCAGCGGGGAGCCCGACGAGCCAATGCCCGGCAGCCGCCGGTTCGCCAAGCTCCGCCGCGCAGGACGCCCGGCGCCGCAGGCGGTGGATCAGCTCGGCGCGTACGTCGGGCGCGGCGGGATCGGCCCGGGTGCGATCGGTGGCCGGCGGCGGGCGATGCGACGTCGCCGCCATACGAGGACCGCGACGAGCAGCACGACGAGCGCACCGAGTACCGACAGGAGCCAGACCGGGATGCCGGCGACGGTCAGCAACTCGTCACGGTAGTCGGCCCGTTGATAGCCGTCGTCCCGTGCCGTCGGATGCAGTTCGTGGTCGTCGACGATGCGTGCCGGAGTCGGGAAGTTCTGGTCGATCGCGGTCAGGAAGGCCGGCTTGCCGTCGATCGGGGCCAACCGGTCCGCGATACCCGTCGACTGCCCCGGGCCCGCCGATCGCCCGGTGTCCGGCCGGCCCGCGTACAGCACCTCCGGCGGCGCGCCGCCGATGTCCGAGCGCGGCTGCATCCGGTGGGCGGCGACCACGTACAGCCGCAAGTGCTGCGGCACCTTGGCCAGTTGGGACAGGCGCATCGGATAGACGAGGCGCTCCGAGGCGAAGCTCAGGTGCAGCGGATCCAGGCTGCCGCGCAGCGTGGTCGGCCGAGCGCCGCCGCCGGCGGGCGCCTCGGGCGCGAGCCGGATCGCCACGTACTCCCAGTGTTGCCGCACGTACGGCTCCAGCGCGGTCGTGAGCGCGGCAGGCAGATGGAAGCCGTTCTGGGTGAGCCAACTACCCAAGACCTGCGGGTTGTCGGCCGCGAGACGAGCGACATCGAACGGGCCCAACCGCTCACGCCCGACCACCTCGACCCCACCGGCTCCCGGCGGCGCACCGGCGCGAGCGGACTTTTCACCGCCGCCCGAATCCCCGGAGAAGGGCCAGTCACCCGACTTCGGCCAAAAGTAGTGCCGAACCCGCTCGACGGGTGCCACCACGTGCTCCAACTCGTCGAACATCGCGCTGTTCCCGAGCGTCACGCTCGCCCGCGACGGCACAGGCATGATCCACGCCGCCTGCTCCGCGTCCCCCGACACGGTCAGTTGCATGTCGATCTCCTCGACGCGCCCGTCCCAGCGCACCACGGACGTCTCCTGCCCCACCGTCAGCGTCCGCCCACCCGCGGGCACCGCCGCCCCACACCCACAAGCCCACGCGGGCTGCGCCACCATCAGCACCTGAATCGACACCACCGCCAACAACAACCGCAGCACCCGATCCCACCAGGCCCCCCGTACACCCATCACGCACGCACCATCCCCATCGCCGCACAGCCGAACACCTCTGCGACGCAACACCGGCCAATCCGGTTCCACGCCACGCAAAGCGCAAGAGGCGAGGGCGCGGGACGCGGAGCCGGAGGAGACGGGAGGCGGGCCGCCGGAAGCCGGACGCGGGACGCGAAGGCGAAGCCGGACGCGGGACGCCCAGCGTGAAGACGGAGGCGCTCAGGGGTTGGAGGGCAGGGGGTTGGGGGGTAGGCGGGGGCGGAGTCGGGGGGTGTATTCGACAACTTTTGGATGGGCGGGATCAACTTTCGATACTGCCGTGTCCCTGTCGGGGCCGGCATCGTCGGTGGCGCCTAGACAGCCCGCACGGTGCCGAAGGCGGTGCGGGCAGCGCCGTGCGGGCACCCATCGGCCCCCGGGTACACCCCCGGCTCGGGGGCCGACCCCCGGGACCGACGAGGGTGGCAGCGCCCCCACCGGCGCCTACCCGACGGGCGCCGCAGCGTGTGGGGCGCGGCCCCCCACCCATCCTCACCCGCCGCCGCAGACCCGCTCCCGCGTAGCCGCGTCAACGGCGGCGGGCAGGCCGCCCTCGCCTACCTGCGGACTCGCCAACGTGCCCGGCGCGGGCGGCCTCTCGTCCAAGCGGAGATACACCTCCCGGCCCCATGGGCGATCCCCGGCGCGGACGTACACAGCGCCCCACACCTCGTACGTACGCACCGCCTCTCGTCCCTTCACGAACACGAAGGTGACCGGCTCGTCGTCGCTGCTGCGAGGCAGCCGTACCGACTCGCCGTACTGCCGCACCATGGCGTCCTCCGCGGCGCCCAGATGGACGGCGTCCCAGGCGAAGTCCGTCACATCACGCAGCCGCAGCACCCCATCCCGACAGATGTCCCGCTGCGCCCGCTGCTGGAAGGAACGCTCGTCCTCCTGCCGAAACACCTCCGACACAAGGGATCGAAAACTCCCCGATACCGCATACAGCCCGCCCACCAGCACAAACGGCGTGATCAACACTCCGATCAGGCACCCCAGAAGGGGAGACTTCCAATCGATCGGCTCCCCAACCTCTTCGGCGGCCTCGTCGACCTCCCCAGCTTCCCCACCCTCCTCGACCCCACCGACTCCACCAACCCCGGAATCCGCGTCGTCCACCTCCTCAAACATCGAACGACTCCGTCTTGCCTTTTCGATCCGCTTCCCAAGTGCGACCGGGTGGTACGTAGTCGCTGTAGGTAAGTTGCCCATCGACCCCGACCACCACGGTCTGCCCGTTGCGCACGGCGTGTTCGACCATGTCCGCCAGCTCTTCGGTGGACTTGCCGTTCGCTTCGACGGCGACCCTTCGACCGACCTCGTTGTTGAAGAGGTCCATCGACTCCGCGGTGCGCTTGAGTGGATCCGGGTCCGGGCCCATCTCGTGCGCCGTCGTGTACCGCGCGGTCCATTCGGGCCCGAAATTCCGGACCAACAACGCGTTCCAATACGTGTGTCGAAACGCGTCGGCATGGCCCTCCAGCTCACCCTGGCCGGGGAATCGCTTGCGGCACTCCTCCCACGCCTGATTGCCGATCAGCATGTACAGGGCCCGTTCCTCGGTGGAGAGTTCGAGCAGCATGGCCTGCTCGGACGCGGGCCGCCGGTCGTTGAGATGGGGGATGCGACTCTCGATCGGGTTGGGCGCGAAGTCGACCAACTCCTGGTCACCGACCTGATATTGCGTGGCGATCTCGCTCAAGGGCACCCGCATGGTGCGTTCGAGCGCGTAGTCGGCCTCGACGGCCTTGCCCCGCGCGTCCGCGAGCAATCGGTTGAACTCCTCGGCCAGACCCGAGCGTTGTGCCATCTCGGCGTCGGTCAGCCGGCTCGTCGGACCGCAGTCGTAGGACTGCGGGATGAGCAGCTCCGGCCGCATGGCGGACTGCTCGACCAGGACGGGTTCCATCCCCAACTGCGCGGCGATCTCCAGACAGCGACCGGCGGTCGCCTGGGCTGCGGCAAGCGTGTCGGCATAGCCGTACAGGGCCTGCACAATGACCCCGACGCGATCGGAGAGCTCGGTCAACCGGGCGCGCCGGAGACCCAGTTCGGCCCGCAATCCCTCGGCGGCCGCCCCCTGCCATGTGGCCGAGGTCTGTTCCACGACTCGGCCCAGCGTCTCATTGGCGCGGCCTGCGCCCATGCAGTTGAGAAGAAGGTTGCCGGCGCCGGTGCGCACGGACATCGGGTCGCCGGGGATGAGGGCCCGGACGTCGTTCACTGGCCCTCGAACATCGCCGCGATCCGGGACCGCGCGGGCGCGGGCGGGATCGCGAATGAATCCTTGTTCCGAATCTCCGTCGAGGTGTACTGCGCCGCGTTCGCCCCCAGCCCGCGACGCGCGCTCTCGACCTGCTCGGCAACAGTCGCATACGCCTTCGCCACGTACTCGAAGGCTCGCTCGGTGGTGGCGGCGGATATGGCCGAGTAAGTGTCGGGATGTGGCATCCGACCCACCAGATCGCCACTCGACCGTAACGCCCCCACCACTTCGCCCAGTTGTAATCCGGCCTGGGCCAACTGCTCGGCATCGACCTCGAAAGCTTGGGACATTCTTTCCTCCCCCATGGTTGGTTCACCAATCAGGAGAAAAGCTAGCGGCCCAACCCCACGGCCGGGAAGGACGCACGGCAACGGCACCCCCACAACGCGCGCTCACCCGCTGATGGCTTGGCCATAAACACGAGCTGGATCGCCCCCAATTCCCAACCCCGGCCACCCCCCCCCCGGCGTGTCAGCGCCCCCGACCCGCGCCCACCCAAGTGATCGAGCGCCAATGAAGGGTGACTAACTGATCGTTTCAGAATGAGGATTTGACCTTGATGTCTCGGCGGGGGCGGCGCCCGGTGGTGTCGCGGAACCGGTTGCTCTGCCTGGACGTTCGCTCGACAGACCTTTGATGGAGGAGAGCCTTGTCGAGTTTGAGCTTCCCGCCGCTACGGGCGTTGGGACGCGGGGCGGGCTGGTACCGCGGGGACTGCCACGTCCACTCCATTCACTCGGACGGAGAACTCGCTCCCGAAGAGTTGGCACTGCGGGCACGGGTTGCCGGCCTCGACTTCATCGCGACGACAGAGCACAACTCTGCCGCGACACCCGATGTATGGGCGCATCTGGCTGCCGATGACTTCTTGATAGTGCTGGGTGAGGAAGTCACCACGAAGACCGGGCACTGGCTTGCCCTCGGCATTGGCCCCGGTCAGGTCATCGACTGGAACCACCAGGTCAGGGACGGACTGATCGATCGGTGTCTGCATCAGGTCCAGCGAGTGGGAGGCCTGTGCGTGGCCGCGCATCCGCACACGCCCTATCCGTCGGGCGACTTCATGTTCCCCTTCCGGGGCTTCGACGTGGTGGAGGTGTGGAACGGGCAGTGGACTTCGGACCGGCCTTGGAACGCCGACAACGAGGCTGCCCTGGCCGAGTGGGGACGGAGCCTCGCAGCCGATATCCGGACGGGCTCCTGGCGGCCGGCGATGGGCAACAGCGACACGCATCTGGAGGGTCAGATCGGCATCCCGCACACCGTGGTCTTCGCCGAGGAGCTGAGTACCCGGGCGATCCTTGCCGGGATCCGCTCAGGGCGCAGTTGGATCGCCGAGTCGGCGGAGGTGGAAGTGTCGTTCACCGCCGGCGTCGACGGTCGCATCGCCGGGGTGGGCGAACAGCTCGCAACTCGTGGTGGGCGGGTCGAAGTGCGGGCAGCAGTACTTGGCGTGCCGGCGGCGACCGTCAGTTTCCACACCGATGGAGGGAAGGTCCATCGCGTGTCGCTTCCCGGTGACGCAGCAGGTGCGGTGCAGTGGTACACGACGGCGGAGGACTCGGCGTTCGTCCGCATCGAGGTCCGCCATCCCAACGGGCACGTCGCCGCACTCACCAACCCGATCGTCCTGACCTGACCAATCGCCTCAACATGCCGGAGCCGAGCGGCAGCGTGCTCCGACTTCGGAGGACCGCTACGCGTCGACCAGGTGGAAGCGGCTTCGGGCTGCGTTCATCTACGCGAACCCGTGGTGTGTGCTCTGCGCTCAACCCGCCGTTGTCGCCGACCACTTCCCGCTCAGCCGGCGGCAGCTCATCGACCAGGGCGCGACCGACCCCGACGCACCCGAGCGTCTGCGTCCGCTGTGCGTGCGCTGCCACAACCGCGAGACGGCACGACATCAGCCGCGCGGCTTCGCTGCCGAGCGTCGTTCCGAGCGTGAGTCCGGGCTGAGCTGAGCGCGCTGCCCAGGCGGGGATCCCTGCCGGGGCCTCATCAGTCGGCAGGAAGGGGACTTTCCCGTGCTCCGCGTTGTACCGGGTCAAGCCGCCGAGCCGACCCCCACGTACGCCGCCCCCGCGACCTCGCCCTACGCCGTCCCGTCGATCGTCGCCGACCCGATGACGCGCGTCCCGTCGTACAGGACGACCGCCTGCCCCCGGGCGATGCCTCGGATCGGCTCGGCCAGTCGGACGCGGACCTCGTCGCCGATCGCCTCCGCGATCGCCGGGGTCTCCTCGCCGTGCGCTCGGACCTGGGCCGTGCAGGCCACCTCGCCGACCGGGGCCGGACCGCACCACCTCGGGCGGATGCCGACCAAGCGGTCCACGTCCAGCGCCTCGACCGGGCCGACCGTGACGGTGTTGCTCACCGGCGAGATGTCCAGCACGTACCGGGGCTTGCCGTCCGCCGCCGGCCGGCCGATCCGCAGGCCCTTGCGCTGGCCGATCGTGTACGCGTACGCACCGTCGTGCTCGCCGAGCTTGGTGCCCGTCGCGTCCACGATGTCGCCGCGCTCGGTGCCCAGGTGCTTGGCCAGGAAGCCCTGGGTGTCGCCGTCGGCGATGAAGCAGATGTCGTGGCTGTCCGGCTTCTGTGCGACCGCGAGGTCCCGCCGCTCGGCCTCCGCCCGCACGTCGCCCTTGGTGTCGCCGCCGAGCGGGAACATCGCGTGCGCGAGCTGCTCGGTATCGAGCACGCCCAGCACATACGACTGGTCCTTGCCCATGTCGACCGAGCGGTGCAGCTCGCGCGAGCCGTCCGGGTGCTCGACGACCTGCGCGTAGTGCCCGGTGCACACCGCGTCGAAGCCGAGCCCGAGCGCCTTGTCGAGCAGCGCCGCGAACTTGATCTTCTCGTTGCAGCGCAGGCACGGGTTCGGCGTGCGCCCGGCCTTGTACTCGGCCACGAAGTCGTCCATGACGTCCTCGCGGAAGCGCTCGGCCATGTCCCACACATAGAACGGAATGCCGATCACGTCCGCGGCCCGCCGCGCGTCCCGGGAATCCTCGATCGTGCAACAACCGCGGGCACCCTCACGCAGCGTCGCGGGTTTCGCCGAGAGCGCGAGGTGGACACCGACCACGTCGTGTCCGGCCTCGACCGCTCGGGCGGCGGCAACGGCGGAGTCGACCCCGCCGGACATGGCGGCGAGCACCCGAAGGCGGCGGCCGTTGGCAGGGGGAAGCGTGTAATCAGACATGGCGCCTCAAGAGTACGTGGTCACCCCGCCGACCCCCGAGGGGATTACCCGAGCCGAACACGACCCGCCGATCGGCCCGATCCCAAGGAACCACCGGCCCCGCCCCGAAGGATCACCCGAACCGAATCCGCACCCGATCCCAGCCCCAGTCCCCGGCCCCACCCAAAGCGTGCCCTACCGGCGCGCCGCCACCGACCCCGCCGATCGGGCCCGGGTGACCACCGGCAGGATCGCCTCGGCCAGCTCGGTGACCTCGGCCTCGGTCGTGGTGTGCCCCAGGCTGAACCGCAGCGAGCCGCGGGCCCGGGCGCTGTCCGCGCCCATCGCGAGCAGTACGTGGCTCGGCTGGGCGACACCCGCCGAGCAGGCCGACCCGGTCGAGCACTCGATCCCGCGCGCGTCGAGCAGCAGCAGCAGCGAGTCGCCCTCGCAGCCCGGGAAGGAGAAGTGCGCGTTGCCCGGCAATCGGTGCGCCGGGTCGAGCCGCCGATCTCCGTTGAGCTGCGCGTCCGGCACCGCCGCCACGATCCGCCGCACCAACTCGTCCCGCAGCGCGCCCACCCGCCGCGCGTACTGTGTCTGTTCGCGCACCGACTCCTCGGCCGCCACGGCAAGCGCGGCGATCGACGCGGCGTCCAGCGTTCCCGAGCGCACGTCGCGCTCCTGGCCGCCGCCGTGCAGCACCGGCACCGGCGTGATACCGCGCCCGAGCACGAGCGCGCCGCAGTTCCCCGGGCCGCCCAGCTTGTGTCCGGTGACCGTCATCGCATCCAGGCCGGCCGCCGAGAAGTCGACCGGAATCTGGCCGACCGCCTGAACCGCGTCGGAGTGGAACGGGATGCCGAACTCGTGCGCGATCTCGACCAGCTCGGCGATCGGTTCGACCGTGCCGACCTCATTGTTGGCCCACATCACCGACACCAGCGCCACCGACGCCGGATCGCGTTCGATGGCCACCCGCAGAGTGTCCGGCTGCACCCGCCCGTCGGTGTCCACGTCGAGCCACTCGACCTCCGCGCCCTCGGCCGACTCCAGCCACAGCACGGGGTCGAGCACGGCGTGGTGCTCCACCGGACTGACGAGTATCCGCCGCCGCGCCGGGTCCGCCGCGACCCGCGACCAGTAGATCCCCTTGACCGCGAGATTGTCTGCCTCGGTGCCGCCGGCGGTGAAGACGATCTCGCTCGGTCGCGCACCCAGCGCATGGGCCAGCGACTCGCGGGACTCCTCCACCGTGCGGCGCGCGCGTCGCCCGGACGCGTGCAGCGAGGACGGGTTCCCGAGTCGGGCAAGCTGTACGGTCATCGCCCGGATTGCCGAAAGGCGCATCGGGGTGGTCGCCGCGTGATCGAAGTAGGCCATCGCACTGCGCAGCTTAGTCGGGTACGCGCGGGCGCCGGCGCGGACGGCCGTACACCCGTCCGTAACGCGGCCCTCCGGGCACGAATCGGCCGAGCCACAAGCGCCGGGACGGCAGCACCGCGCTCACGTACGCGACGATTCGCCGGCGCAGGCGCCCGTCCTTCGGATCCGGTTGTCCCGGCTCTGGTGGTCGTAGGTCAACGGCTGCCGGGTCTCCCACACATCCCGGTGCAACGCGCGCCGAGGCGGATCGGGCACGGTCCACCCTTATGAGTGGCGCATTGCGCCTGCCGGCCGACGACGAAGGCCGGTGCTGCGGGCCGGCGAAGTCGCCGGAAGAGGGTCGGTACGAGCGCATGCCGCCGGCTCACTGCTCCTCGGCGCTGGTGCCCGAGTTCCGGCGCCACGCGCGCGGCGCCCGCCACCCGCGCCGGAGCGCGAGCACCCGGAGCAGGAACGCGAAGGTCACCGCCGCCGTCGCGGTGACCGGCCCGAACAGGTCGAACTCGATCAGCGCGGCGGTGATGCCCGCGCCGAGCAGCGCCGGGAAGGTGTAGATCTCCCGGTCCCAGCGCAGCAGCGTGGGCACTTCGCGCGCCAGCACATCGCGCATCGCGCCGCCGCCGACGGCGGTGGTCACCCCGAGCGCGGCGGCCGGGATCGGATTCAGGCCGTACGCGTACGCCTTCGCGGTGCCGGTCACGCAGAACAGGCCGAGCCCGGCCGCGTCCAGCACGTCGATCGCCGACATGATGCGCTCGACTTGGGGGTGCAGGAAGAAAACCAGGCCCGCGGCGAGCAGTGGAGTGGAGAAGTAGCCGAGATCGGTGAAGGCCGCCGGTGGCACCGACCCGATGATCACATCGCGTATCACCCCGCCGCCGAGGGCGGTGACCTCGGCGAGCAGGGTGATCCCGATGACGTCGAAGTTCTTCCGGACGGCCATCAGCGCGCCGGCGGCCGCGAACACGAAGATGCCGATCAGGTCCAGGACCTGTTGCAGCGTGTGGTGGAAGATCTCGGGCGGCACCTCGGGCGACATAACGGATGTTCTACACCGCCGGGTACGGCCCGTTACTCACGGGGCAGATGTGGGCGGTGTGTCCTCCCGATCGGGCTTTCCATCCGGCTTCCCGTCGGCCTTCGCGTCGGTCCTGCCCTCGGCATTCCCGTCGGCCTTCTGCTCGACCTCCGGCGCGGTCTCCGGCTCGGCCTCCACGGCCTCGGGGGCCGCGTCCGTCGAAGGTGCCTCCGTCGCCGGCGCGTCCTTCGAGAGCGCGTCCTTCGAAGGCGCGTCCGCCGCCGGCTTCACCAGCTCCACCACCTCGACCGCGCCCTCCCCCGCAGGCACGTTCTCCGGGAAGTGGCAGGCCACCTGGTGCCGTCCGGCGATCTCGGTCAGCGGTGGCTCCTGGGTCTTGCAGATGTCCCGCACCTTCCAGCACCGGGTGTGGAACCGGCAGGCCGGCGGCGGGTCCATCGGACTGGGCACGTCGCCCTTGAGCAGGATGCGATCGCGGATCTCGCGCCGGGCCGGGTCCGGCACCGGGACGGCGGACATCAGGGCGACCGTGTACGGGTGCTTGGGCGAGGAGTAGAGGTCCTCGCGGTCCGCGATCTCGACGATCTTGCCGAGGTACATCACCGCGACCCGGTCGCTGGTGTGCCGGACCACCGACAGGTCGTGCGCGATGATCAGGTAGGTCAGCCCGAACTCGCTCTGTAGGTCGTCCAGCAGGTTGACCACCTGCGCCTGGATGGACACGTCCAGCGCGGACACCGGCTCGTCGGCGACCACCAGCTTGGGTCGCAACGCCAACGCGCGCGCGATGCCGATCCGCTGGCGCTGGCCGCCGGAGAATTCGTGCGGGTAGCGGTTGTAGTGCTCGGGGCTGAGCCCGACCAGTTCCAAAAGCTCCTGCACGGCCTTCTTGATGCCGCCCTCGGGGGTGACCTTCTGCAACCGGAACGGCAGCCCGACGATGGTGCCGACGGTGTGCCGGGGGTTCAGCGAGGACTGCGGGTCCTGGAAGATCATCTGGAAGTCGCGCCGCAGCGGCCGCAGTTGACCGCGAGAGAGTCCGGTGATGTCGCGCCCGCCGAACTCGATGGTGCCCTCGGTGGGCTCCAGCAGCCGCATCACCATCCGCCCGGTGGTCGACTTGCCACAGCCCGACTCGCCCACCAGACCCAGCGTCTCGCCCTCGCGGATGTCGAAGTCGAGACCGTCCACGGCCTTGACCGCGCCTGCTCGGCGCCGGGTGACCCCGGACCGGATCGGGAAATGTTTGCGCAGCCCGCGCACGCGCACCAGCACGTCCCGCTCCCGCACGGCCGGGGAATCGGCGGCCGCCTCGGCGGCCTGCGCAGCTTTCACGTCGTCTCCCGCTCGGGCGCCCTCGGTCACTTCAGCGTTCCCGTTCCCTTTGTTTCCGGCCGTGCCACCGGCCGTGTGCCCGTCCATGTGACCGGCCGTGTGCCCGTTCGCTTTCACGTTCGCCGTCTCGCTCACAGGCGCGGCCTGATGTCCTCGGTCCAGATCCGCTCGCGCTCCTGGATGTCCAGGTGGCATGCGGTCCGGTGGCCCGGCTCGATCTCGAGCAGTCGGGGGACCTCGGTCTTCTCGCGCCCGTCGTTGTGGTCCGCGTACGGGCAGCGGGTGCGGAACGCGCAGCCCGAGGGCAGCGAGATCAGGCTCGGCGGGCTGCCCTTGATCGGCATCAGCCGGTCCTGGCGGTCCCGGTCGAGCCGGGTCAGCGAGCCCAACAGGCCCCACGTGTAGGGGTGTCGGGGCTGCTCGAACAGGGTCCGCGAGGGGCCGTGCTCGACCGCCCGACCGGCGTACATCACCAGCACGTCGTCGGCGAGCTCGGCGACCACACCCAGGTCGTGCGTGATCATCACCACCGCGGAGTTGAACTCCCGCTGCAGGTCCCGGATCAGGTCCAGGATCTGGGCCTGCACGGTGACGTCCAGCGCGGTGGTCGGCTCGTCCGCGATCAACAGTTCCGGGTCGCAGCTGAGCGCCATCGCGATCATCGCGCGCTGGCGCATGCCGCCGGAGAACTGGTGCGGATAGTCGTCCACGCGCCGGTCGGGACGCGGGATGCCGACCCGGCCGAGCAGGTCGATCGCGTGCGTGCGGGCCTGCTTGGCGGAAACCTCGTTGTGCACCTGGTAGGCCTCGATGATCTGGTGGCCCACTGTGTAGTACGGGTGCATCGAGGACATCGGGTCCTGGAAGATCATCGCCATTCGACGGCCGCGCATCAGCCGGACCTGCTCGGGCGTCGAGCGCACCAACTCCTGTCCGTCCAGCCAGATTTCGCCGCCTATTCGGGCGCTGGTGTTGCCGTGCAGGCCCATGATCGCCAGCGAGGTGACGCTCTTGCCGGAGCCGGATTCGCCGACGATGCCCAGGGTGCGCCCGCGCCGGAGCGAGAAGTCCACCCCGTCGACGCTGCGCACCAAGCCGTCGTCGGTGGGGAAGTGCACGGTGAGACCGCGCACTTCCAGGAAGTTGTCGGCCTCCGGCGGCGGGCCGGCCGGGGCGAGCTCGGGTATATCGGCCGCGGTGTCCCGCTTGCGGCGCGGTAGCAATCTGGGCATCAGGTCCTCACCCGGGGATCGACGACCGCGTAGAGCAGGTCCACGACGAGGTTGGCCAGGATCACGAAGATGGCGGCGATCATCGTCACGCCGAGCACTTCGGGCAGATCCTGTTGCGTGATCGCCTCGACGGCGAACTTGCCGATTCCGTCGAGCGAATAGACCTGTTCGGTCAGGATCGCGCCGCCCAGGAGCAGGCCGACGTCCATGCCGAAGATGGTCAGGATCGGCGTGAGCGCCGCGCGCAGCCCGTGTTTGACGATGACGTCCCGTTCGCGCAGGCCCTTGGCCCGCGCGGTGCGGATGTAGTCCTCGCTCATCGTTTCGAGCATGCCGGCGCGGGTGAGTCGGGCGTACAGCGCCGCGTACAGGAACGCCAGGGTCAGCCAGGGCAGGATCAGGTTCCAGGCCCAGCTGCCGGGATTGTCGAAGAACGGCACGTAGTGCACGCCCTTGAAGATCGGCCATTGATAACTGAACAACGCCAGTGCCACCAGGCCGGTGAAGAACGGTGGCAGGGACACTCCCGCGAGCGCGAAGCCCATCGAGAAGCGGTCCCAGAGGCTGCCGCGTTTGAGCGCCGAGATCACCCCGATCGACACGCCCGCGAGCAGCCAGATCACCGCGGCGCCCGCGGCCAGCGACAGCGTGACCGGGATCCGGTCCTGCAACCGCGGCCACACCTCCAGGTTGTTGCGGAAGGAGAAGCCCAGGCACGGCGGCGCACAGTGCACCTTGCGTACGCCGGTGTCGTAGTCCTTGCCGGCGATCATGCCCTTGACGAATTTGCCGTACTGCTCGGGCACCGACTTGTCCAGCCCGAGACTGTGCTTTACCTGCGAAATCGCCTGCGGGCTGGGCGATTTGCCGACATACCGCGCGGCGAGTTGGTCGCTTGTGGCGCCTCCCAGACGCGGAATGAGGAAGAAGATGGCGAAGACCGCCATGGTGACGATCAACAGGAGCACCACCGCTCCCGCCAGTCGCCTGAGCAGATAGAAAATCATGAGCCGGCGACCCGGTCCGGTGCGGGGAGCGGGATCACCACTCCCCGCACCGGAACTGACGGGCCTTCACCTCTCCTTCGGGCTACTGACCTCGTCGCAGGCTTACTGGATACCGATGTTGAGGTAGTCGTACATCCCGGAGTACGCGGGCGTGACGACCAGGTTGGTCACGTTCGGCGGGCGGTAGAGCAGCGACTTGGTCCATGCGAACGGAACCATCACCGCCGACTCCATGACCTTCTGGTCCAACTGCTGCCAGATGCCCGCGCTCGCGTTCGGGTCGATCGTGCGGGTGGCCTGGTCGATCAGACCGTTGACCGCCGGGTCGTTCAGCTCGGACAGGTTCGTGCCACCGGCGGGCTTGATCGCCCGGCCGTCCACGATCTGCTGGAAGAAGCCGAACTGGGTCGGGAAGTCGGGACCCCACTGCATGAACATGATGCCGACCTTGTTGTCCGCCACCCACTTGGGCACACCGGCGAACTGGGTGAAGTAGTCACCCGAGGGGTACTGGCGGATCTCGATCTTGATGCCGACCTTGGCGAGCGCGTTCTGCACCGACGTGGCGCCCGCGACCTCCTTGGGCCGGTTGCTGCGCGCGGTGAGCACGGTGCTGAAGCCGTCCGGCTTGCCGCACTGCTTGAGCTCGTCCTTGGCCTTGGCCACGTCACCGGTGTGCTTGTCGCCGTTGGGGTACATGTCGGCGACCTTGGAACCGGCCAGCGTCGGCGGCATCAGGTTCGTCGCGATGTCGGCGCCGACCTCACCGCCGACCGCGCGCTGCATCTGCGCCTTGTTCACCGCGTACTGCACGGCACGCCGGCAGTGCACGTTGTCGAACGGCGGGGTCTTCGAGCTGATCGCGAGGTACGCCAGCGCACCGGAGACCGCGTCGTCCGAGTTCGCGGCGAGCTTCTCGTCGGTCAGGATCTTGTTCTGCGCGGCGGCCTGGACACCGGTACCGACCACGTCGAGCTGCGCGGTGTTGGCGAAGAGCCGGTTGTCGACGTCGTTCGCGTCCTGCTTCTCCAGGAGCTCGATCCGGTCCGGCAGCGCCTTGCGCAGCGGGTCGGTGCTCGGGTCCCAGTTCGGGTTGCGGACCAGGTTGACCGCCTTGCCGGGCTCGTACTGGCCGTCGACCATGTACGCGCCGGAGGCGAGGGGGTGCTTGACGTACTCCTTGCCGGTGTCCTTGGCGCGCGGTACCGGCGCGGTCTGCGGGAGCGCGGCGAGGTAGTTGAAGTCCGCGAACGGCTCCTTCATCTTGAAGATGATGGTGTAGTCGTCCGGCGTCTCGATCGCGCTCAGGCCCTGCTTGTCCGCGGAGTCCTTGTACGGGCCCTTGTAGGTGCCGTCCGGGTCCAGGTACTGGGTGAAGTACGCCGGGCCGTTGGGCAGGATCTCCTTGTCGAAGGTCCGCTCGACCGCGTACTTGACGTCCGCGGCCTTGACCTCGGTGCCGTCCTCGTACTTGACGCCCTTGCGCAGGTGGTACGTCCAGGTCTTGCCGCCGTCGTCGGTCTTGCCCACCTCGGTGGCCAGGTCCGGCGCGAACTCGTAGCTCGCGTTGCCCGGGGCGGGCTTGAAGGTCAGCAGCGGACGGGCCATCAGCCGGGAGAAGTTCCAGGCCGAGGCGTAGTACATGTCGCCCGGGTCGAGCGAGTCGAACTTGTCCGAGCTGACCAGCTTGAGCGTGCCGCCCTTCTTGGTCGACTGGTTGACGACCTCGGTGATGGCCTTGTTGCTCGGCGAGTACTTCTTCTTCGAGCCGCCGCCACCACCGCCACACGCGGTTGCGGCCATCGCGGTGACCGCAACGACGCCGATCAGCGCTTGGGCCCTGCGCCTGCGAGTTACCGGGTGTTTCATCGCTGGTCGTGCCTCCTCGTGGGGACTTGCGGGATATTCAGCGGCTGCGTGGGTCGAGGGCGTCTCGAAGCCCGTCGCCGAGCAGGTTGAACGCGAGCACGGTGATGAAGATCGTGACTCCGGGGACGACCATGAACATCGGTGCGTCCTCGTACCGGGAGGTGGCGCGCGCGAGCATGCCACCCCACGAGGCGGTGGGTTCTTGAACGCCGACCCCCAGGTACGAAAGGGCGGCCTCGAACAGGATGTTGGTCGGGATCAGCAGCGTGGAGTACACCAGGATCGGACCGACCAGGTTCGGCAGCAGTTCCTTGAAGATGATGTGCCGATCGGTGGCCCCGAGGCTGCGGGCCGCCTCGACGAACTCCCGCTCGCGCAGCGACAACGTCTGGCCGCGCACGATGCGGGCGATGTAGGGCCAGCTGAAGAAGCCGATCACGAAGATCAGCACGGTGACCCGGAGCGTGTCGCCCTTCATGCCGAACGCCTCGCCCTGGAGGCTGCTGCCGATCGCGATCGCGAACAGGAGCAGCGGGAAGGCCAGGAAGACGTCCATCGCGCGGCTGATCAGCGCGTCGACCCAGCCGCCGAAGTAGCCCGCCACGGTACCCAGTACGACGCCTATGACCACCGACAGGAGCGTGGCGAGGAAGGCCACGAGCATCGAGATGCGGGCGCCGTAGACGATGCGCGAGAAGATGTCCCGGCCGTTGACCGGCTCCAGACCCAGCGGATGGTCCCAACTGGCACCACCGAAGCTGCCATTGGGAATGTTCAACACCGGGTCGAGCAGATCGTCGTGGTACTCGGCGGGATCGCCGCCGACGAAGGAGGTGATCACCGGGGCGAAGATCGCCACGAGGACCATGAAGATGATCACCACGCCACCGGCCATCGCGACCTTGTCGCGACGGAATCGGGCCCACGCGATCTGGCCGAGGGAACGACCCTCGATGCGTACGCCGGCGGACTCGGCGATCGCTTCGGGGTGCGCCTCTCGGGCCACACCGGTGGTCTCGATCGGTGCCGTCATGGATCGACCCTCCCCGCTCACGGATGCGACGGCGGCTCGGGATCGCCGATCCCGTCGCCATACCCGGCATTGCGATCCCGATGATCTTCGGGATCTGTCGTCCGGGTGAGACTCCTCCGTGACGGGGGGCACCAACAGGGGTCGAGGGATACCTTTACTGAACCGTGATTACGGCGACACGATTCACGGGTTGATCCGCGTAGATCGGTCACGAAATCACAACAAGGCAGTGGTTGATGACGTGACGTCAGTTTTTTGGGGGCATCAGTGCCTGTTACCCCCTCCCGCCACTGTGTGCCGATCTTCGTTCACTGCGTGTTGCGCGCGGCCTCGTCGAGCATGTCGATGCCGATGAACGGCCGGGTGTGCTCGCGCATCCACGCGGCGACCGGGTCGAACGGGTCGTCCAGTGCGACCGAGGACAACGTCAGGCCGGCCGGCGCGGCGGCCGAGGCGGCCGCCATCGCGTCCCGCATCCGTTGCATCGTGGCGGGCTGATTGTCCGTCAGGCGCAGGCCGATCACGAGGCGTTCGGGTCCGACCGTGGGCCGTACCCAGGCCCGGTGCGCGGCTCGCACCACCTGGGTCTGGAACAGTTGGCCGCCGAGCAGGGCGTAGAACGCCGGGTCCCACAGGGTCGGTTCGCCCACTTCCAGGGGGCCGGCCATCAACCGGTCCAGGCCGCCGACGATCCGCCGGAGGTCGAGGTAGGGCACGCCGACGCCGCCGCCCTGAGCGTGCGGATTCAGCCACAGGCCCCAGTGGTCGGTGTACAGCGAGGAGGCGATCTCGGTGACCGGGCAGACCTCGAAGGAGCGATCCCAGCCACTGAGACGCAACTGCTCCTCGGACGTGAACGCCGGGGCGTAGCGCCACCCGGCCACGTCCATGTTCCCGTACTGGGCATCCGGGCTGCCCGGTTGTCCCTGCCACAGCAGCATCCACACGTGCGCGCCGGTGAGTGCTTCGAGCAACCGCTCGTAGGCGTCGTAACGCCCGGGCGTCACCTGGCTCAATGCCTGTTCGACCTGGTTCACGACGTCCTCCCCGAATCCGAACCGATGTACCGATGTACCGCCGGACCGATCGCCGGTCCGATGACATGATTTCGATGAATGCCGCGGCGCCGGAACCCGGGCGCGCCGGTGTGTGCCGCGCACGCGGGTGCGCGGAATGCACGGGTGCGGGCTCAGCGCTGGTCGGCCCGTAGGTAGAACGGCTGGGTCTGTTCCAGCATCCAGTCCCCCACAGGATCCTGCGCGACGTCCAACAGCACCACGTTCACCGGCCACGGGGATGCGGCCCGGCCGAGCGCGCGCTCCAGGGCGCCGACCGCGGCCAGCCGGTCCTCCTCCTGCCAGCGATCCAACTCGACGCCGATGAACAGGCACGGCGGATCGGACTCGATCACGCCCAAGCCGCGTCGCGCACTCAGCACCACCGGCACGTGGGTGAACTCGGCGGCGGCCGCGATCAGGAACTCCATCGGCTCCTCGTCCGGCTCGTACAACCGCACCCGCGCGCCGCGCACACCCGCGCCGGGCAGCCGGGCCAGTTCCAGCACGCCCGGCGGTGGGATCGGAATGCCCGCCTCGCCGCCCGGGTTGACCGCGATGCCCACGTTCGGCGGCATCCCGCGGGCGAACTCGCGCATCGGCGCGACCGTGCACGGCATCGGGCCGGCGATCCGCCGGAACTCCTCCTCCGAGGAGAACACCGGCACATACGGCCGGCCGTCGATCTCGGTGGTCGGCAGCGTCAGTTCGCTGTCGGCCGGGTTGCCGCCCTCGGGCAGCGGCACCCACACGTCCGCCTCGGCCAGGGCCTCGAAGAGAGCCTCGGCCCGGGACGGGTCGTGCATCGCCGCGACGAGCGCGCTCTCCACGGGATTGGCCGGAAACGGCATGGTGGTGCTCCTCTGGTGTCGGCCGCAGTTTACGACTCGGTCGGCTGTCGCCGTCGGGACTGTCCGGGTACGGGGTCTGCGAAAACGATCCGGCTGAGCTTCCGGGCGGCCGAGCGGTCCAGCAGTACGCACGACGTGAAGCCGCCGGGAGCGGACGCCAGGGTGGGGCCCGCGTCCAGCCACGGCGTCAGTCGGGCGAGCAGTTCACGCCACTCGCGGTGGTGCCGGGCGAACACCGATGTGGACACTCCGCGCCCACGCGCGCGTTGGCCGGAAAGCGCCTGATGGGCGGTCACGTCCAACAGCAGTGCGTGTGCCGAACTGCCGCGCCGACGAGCGACGAGCACCAGCACCCGGCGCAGCATCGGGTTCCGGCCGCTGTCGTGCACGACCACGGCGCCCGGGCCGCGCAGCGCCCGGGCCACCTCGCCGTAGTGCGAGAGCCGCACCAGCGGCCGATAGGCCCGATACGGGATGCGCCCGGCACGCACCGCCCAGCGCGCCCGGACCAGGTCCGCGTCGAGCACGGCCACGGTCGGCCCGGGGGTGACCACCCGCGCGAGCAGCGTGCTCTTGCCGGCCCCGGGCAGGCCGGTGACCACGAGCACACACGAGGCCGGATAGGCCAGCACGTCCACCACCCGGTCGCCGATCCGGTTTCCCGGGCCATCGCGCTCCTCGCGGAGGTCGTGCACGGACCGGGGCATCAGTACGCCGCCCGTCGCGGCGCCGGTATGCGCCCCCGCCGAGTCCGTCTCCACGAGCCCTCCCTTGTCCCGAACCGTCCTGCCTTGCGCATGGTGTCGCACCCTCGCACCCTCGCGCGCGAGCGCGTGTCGGCCATCTCTCCAAGTCGGCAGCCCTCGGACTCGGCGGGTCCCGGTCCCGGCGGGGGATTGACGACACGCGCTAGCATGCCGGGCACAACCTCATATCGGCCGTCGACCCCACGCGGAAGAGTCCTCGCCCACGAGCGGGGCGCCGAAGGAGCAACTCCTCCCCGGAATCTCTCAGGCACCGATACCGCATGGGTCAGGCACTTCTGGAAAGCAACCGCACCGCTGGTGCGGTTCACCCACGGTGCAAATCGCAGTTTTCGCGCGGATGCGCTCGGACGCGATGAAGCTCTCAGGTTCCGATGACAGAAGGGGAGGGCACCCCACTTTTCGACCGACTCTGGTCGAAAAGGGCTGAACGCCATGGCAGGGAGCCCCCTTTGTTGTCGTATTCGCCGCACCGCCCGTCACCTTTCGCCGCACTCCGCGCCGGCACCCGCTCCTCGTCCGCGCGCCGCGTCCGCGCTCCGCGCGTGGTGCGCGCGGCCGAGCGCGCGGCCGTTCGCCATGCCCCCGACCGGCCCGCGCCCCTCGGGTGTTCCCGCCGGCGCCCCCTCGAAGGAGCCTTCGCATGACCACCGACCGCCGGACCCCGCTCGACGCCGTGCACGACGCGCTCGGGGCCACGATGACCGATTTCGCCGGTTGGCGGATGCCGCTCCGGTACGGGAGCGAGCGCGACGAGCACACTGCGGTGCGCACCACGGCCGGCCTGTTCGACCTCACCCACATGGGTGAAATCGAGGTCACCGGCCCGGACGCCGCCCGCGCGCTCGACCACGCCCTGGTCGGTTTCGTCTCGAAGATCGGGGTCGACCGCGCCCGGTACACGATGATCTGCACCGAAGAGGGCGGCATCGTCGACGACCTGATCGTCTACCGGCTGGGCGACGAGCACTTCGTGGTGGTGGCCAACGCGTCCAACGCGGATGTGGTCGCGGGCAGCCTGAAGCACCGCTCGGAGAACTTCGACGCCACGGTGCGCGACGCGTCCGAGGAGTACACGCTGCTCGCCGTGCAGGGCCCCGCGTCGACCGCGATCGTCGGCTCGCTCACCGACGCCGACCTGCCCGCGCTCAAGTACTACGCGATCCTGCGCACCGAGGTCGCCGGCGTCCCGGTGCTGCTCGCGCGCACCGGCTACACCGGCGAGGACGGCTTCGAGCTGTTCGCCGCGCCCGACGACGCGGTCGCGCTGTGGGAGGCGTTGCTCGCGGCCGGGAAGCCGCACAGCCTGGTGCCGGCCGGGCTGTCCTGCCGGGACACGCTGCGCCTGGAGGCGGGCATGCCGCTGTACGGTCACGAGCTGACCCGGGACACCACGCCGTACGAGGCCAACCTGGGTCGGGTGGTCCGGCTGGACAAGCCCGAGGACTTCGTCGGGCGCGACGCGCTGGCCGCGGCGCAGGCCGACGTGCGCCGAACGCTGGTCGGGCTCACCTCGCCGGGCAAGCGGGTCCCGCGTGCGGGCTACCCGGTGGTGGACGCGGAGACCGGCGAGCGGGTCGGCGAGGTCACCTCCGGCGCGCCCTCGCCGACGCTGGGTGTGCCGATCGCGATGGCGTACGTGGCTTCGGAGCGGGCCGAACCGGGCACCCGGCTGGCCGTGGACATCCGCGGCAAGGCGGAGCCGGTCGAGGTCGTCGCGCTGCCGTTCTACAAGCGGGCCTGACCCGAGCCGCACGCGGGGCCCGATCCCGGGTCCTCGGGCGCGACCGACGCGGGCCCTCGGGCCGGCGGCACGAACCGGCGGCACAAACCGGCGGCACAAACCGGCGGCACAAACAATTACAAAACCACCTGAGGGACAGACCCTCCTCATTCGAATGGAGAATGGACCCGTGCACGCACCCCAGCACCTGCGCTACAGCAAGGAACACGAGTGGCTCGACGAGGCGGCCTCCCCCGCCCTCGTCGGCATCACCAAGCACGCGGCCGACGCGCTCGGCGACGTGGTGTTCGTCCAGCTTCCCGAGGTCGGTCAGACGGTCGTCGCCGGCGAGCCGTGCGGCGAGCTGGAGTCCACCAAGTCGGTCAGCGACATGTACGCGCCGGTCTCCGGCGAGATCGTCGAGATCAACGACGCTGTCGCCGAGGACCCCGCCCTGGTGAACTCCGACCCCTTCGGGGCGGGCTGGCTGTTCAAGGTGCGCATCGACGGCGAGGCCGAGGGCCTGCTGTCGGCCGACGAGTACGCCGCGTTCTGCGGCGAATGATCGAGATCGACCCGATCGAGGAGCTGACAACCGTGACGATCCTGGACCGTCCGCTGAGCGAGGTGGACCCGCAGGTCGCCGCCGCCGTCACCGACGAGCTGCACCGCCAGCAGAACACCCTGGAGATGATCGCCTCCGAGAACTTCGCCCCCGTGGCGGTGTTGGAGGCACAGGGTTCCGTCCTGACCAACAAGTACGCCGAGGGCTACCCCGGCCGGCGCTACTACGGCGGCTGCGAGCACGTCGACGTCGTCGAGCAGCTCGCCATCGACCGGGTCAAGGAGCTCTTCGGCGCCGAGGCCGCCAACGTGCAGCCGCACTCGGGCGCGTCCGCGAACGCCGCCGCGATGTTCGCGCTGCTCACGCCCGGCGACACGATCCTCGGCCTGGACCTGGCCCACGGCGGCCACCTCACCCACGGCATGAAGATCAACTTCTCCGGCAAGCTCTACAACGTGGTCGCCTACCACGTCGACGAGAAGACCCACCGGGTCGACATGGAGGAGGTCGAGCGCCTGGCCAAGGAGCACCGACCGAAGCTGATCATCGCCGGTTGGTCGGCCTACCCGAGGCAGCTCGACTTCGCCGAGTTCCGCCGGATCGCCGACGAGATCGGCGCGTACTTCATGGTGGACATGGCGCACTTCGCGGGCCTGGTCGCCGCGGGTCTGCACCCCAGCCCCGTGCCGTACGCGGACGTGGTCACCACCACGACGCACAAGACCCTGGGCGGCCCGCGCGGCGGCGTCATCCTGTCCAAGGCGGAGTACGCCAAGAAGATCAACTCGGCGGTCTTCCCGGGCCAGCAGGGTGGCCCCCTGGAGCACGTGATCGCGGGCAAGGCGGTGGCCTTCAAGGTCGCCGCCTCCGACGACTTCAAGGACCGCCAGCGGCGCACCCTGGAGGGCTCGGTCATCCTCGCCGAGCGGCTCACCCGCAAGGACGTCACCGACGCGGGCATCACCGTGCTCACCGGCGGCACCGACGTGCACCTGGTCCTGGTCGACCTGCGCGACTCGGAGCTCAACGGTCAGCAGGGCGAGGACCGCCTGCACGAGATCGGCATCACGGTCAACCGCAACGCGGTCCCGTTCGACCCGCGCCCGGCCATGGTCACCTCCGGCCTGCGGATCGGCACGCCGGCCCTGGCCACCCGCGGCTTCGAGGCGGCCGACTTCGAGGAGGTCTCCGACATCATCGCCGAGGCCCTCCTCCCCGGCTTCGACGACACCCGCAAGGCTGCCCTGGCCACGCGCGTCACGGCCCTGGCGAAGAAGCACCCGCTGTACCCGAACCTCTGATCCCACCTCGCGGATCCACGTTCACGCCGACGGCCGCGGGGCCGGCGGGGCACTCGCCCCACCGGCCCCGCGGCCGTTTCGCGGTCGCGATCAGCGGCCCGTGAACTTCGGCTTCTCCTTGGCCACGAAGGCGCGCATGCCGGTGGAGCGGTCCTCGGTCGCGAACAGTGCGGTGAACTGGAGGCGTTCGATCTCCAGGCCGGTGTCCAGGTCGACGTCGAGGCCGCGGTCGATCGCTTCCTTGGCCGCGCGCAGCGCGTATACCGGGCCGTTGGCGAACTGCGTGGCCCACTTCACCGCCTCGGCGTACACGTGCTCGGCCGGGACCACCCGGTCCACCAGGCCGATCGCGAGTGCTTCGTCGGCGGCCACGAAGCGGCCGGTGAAGATCAGGTCCTTGGCCTTGGCGGGGCCGATCAGTCGGGGCAGCCGCTGGGTGCCGCCGGCGCCCGGGATGATGCCCAGGGTGATCTCCGGCTGGCCCAGCTTCGCGGTGTCGGCGCACACCCGTACGTCCGCGCACAGCGCGAGTTCACAACCGCCACCGAGCGCGAAGCCGGTGATCGCTGCGACGACCGGCTTGGGGATCTCGGCGACCGCGGTGAACGAGGACTGGAGCGCGGCACCCCGGTCGGCCATGTCGACGTACGCCATGTCGGCCATCTCCTTGATGTCCGCACCCGCCGCGAACACCTTCTCACCGCCGTAGAGCACGACCGCGCGCACGTCCGCCCGCTCACCCGCCTCGTGCGCCGCCGCCCGAAGCTCCTCCTGGAGTTGCCGGTTCAGCGCGTTCATCGGCGGCCGGCTCAGCCGGATCGTGCCGACGCCGTCGGCCACTTCCAGGTTGACGAATTCGCCCATGACGCTCTCCTTTGGTCAGCCCTGATGTGCTGACCCGACCTTAGGCGCCGGCACCCCGCGCGGCCGTGCGTGGGGCCGCCGGCGCGTGGGTCGCGGCCCCGCGCCCGAAGGCTCGGTGCCCGTGCCTCAGTGCGTCGGCGTCGTGGTCTTCGGCGCGCCGCCGCCCGGTGTACCGCTCGCGATCCACTCGTTCCAGGGCAGGTTCCAATCGCCGAAGCCGTTGTCCGGGTCCACGGTGCGCTCGTCGGAGCCGGAGATGTCCACGACGTCGCCCGGGATCACCCGGTCGTACAGCCACTTGGCGTTCTCCTTCGTCATCGAGACGCAGCCGTGACTGGTGTTCTCGCTGCCGAAGACACTCGGGTCGGCCCAGTAGTTGCCGTGCACGAAGGTGCCCGACGTGGTGATCCGCATCGCGTTCGGCACGTCGTCGATGTCGTACTCGCTGCCCAGACCCACGGTCTGCGAATTCATCCGGGTCTTCTCGAACTTCTCGGTGATCGCCATCCTGCCGTTCCACGTGCTGTACTTCGGCGACTTGCCGGCCGTGATCGGGATGGTCTTGATCAACCGGTCGTTCTCGTACACCTTCATGGTGTGCGCCTTCACGTCCACCATGGCGACCCGCTTGGTGGCGGCCACCTTGAAGCTGTAGCTCTTGAACTGGTTGGCGATCGCGCCATTGCCGACGTCGACCCCACGCAGGTTCAGGTTGACCTTGACGCTCGTACCGGGCGCCCAGTAGTCCCTGGGCCGGTAGTCCACGCGGGTGTTGTCGAACCAGTGCCAGGCACCCTCGACCCTGGGCTCGACGTCGACGGACAGCGCCTTCTCCACGGCGGCCCTGTTCTTGACCGGGTAGTCGAAGGTCAGTGACACCGGAAAGCCCACGCCGACTGTGGCGCCGTCCTCGGGGCTGAACCTCGCGGTGACCTTCTTGTCGCCGGACAACGTGCCGAACGTCGCCCGCGCGGTGGTGGGCGTGTTATCGGGGTTGGTCGCGGTCGCACTGACCGTGTACTTGCCGCCGAGGGTGAAGGCGACCTTGGGCTTCCAGGACTTGCCGTCCGGGTCGAGTGCGCCGTCGACCGGTTCGTTCTGCGCGTTGACGACCTTGACCTCGCCGAGCCTGCCGCCGTTGACCGCGATCGTGATCGGCGCCTGTGGGTCGATCGCGGTCGCGCCGTCCGCCGGGGTCAGCGTGATCGCCGCCGGATCGGCGCCCTTCTTCTGATCGCCCTTGGCCGTCGAGGTGTTCCCGCCCTCGGTCTTCTTGCCGGCGTCCTTGCCGTCGTCGGAGCTACAGCCCGTCACGAGCAGGAGCGCGCCGAGCATCAGTGCGGGCAGCACACGCCATCGAGCCGGCGACCGCCTCGACGAGAGCGGCTTCGATCCTGCTGACATGTACGGGTAGTCCCTTCATCCGGAGCCGAGTCGTGACCCGGCCTGGGCCGAGAACCACATCTCACATTCCATGTGACGAATCGAACATCCGCCGCGGTTCCGAAGTCTCGGTCACCTGCGGGCAAATGCGGCCATCACGGCCATCCTCTCGGACAACGGGCAGCCGGCTCACCGCGCTTGCGCCGCGTCGACGTGCCTCACTCGGCCCGCCGATCGGCCTCCACCAGTTCGTGGACCAGCGCCGGATCCGGGTATCCCGGCCGATCGGCCCCGCCGGCGGGCAACTGACGGATGATCAATTCGTACCCCCATTCGCCCTCTCGGGCCCGAGGGCGGGTCGGTGGCTGTGGTAGGACCGTGACGATCCGCTGGAGATCCGTACCCTCCGCGGCCTCCAGCAACCACCCCCAGGTGTCGCCTGGTGAACCGTCCCCGTCGGCGCCGCGATCGAGGTGCACCACGGTGTGCGCACCCTCCAGCACCGCGCCCAGTCGCGCCGGGTCGCACAGGTCGCTCACCGCGACCCGGATGCCGGCCGCCCGCAGCGCGCCGACCGCGCCGCGATCGCGGACGGTGGCCCGCACCTCCCCGCCCGAGGCCGCGAGTTCGAGCGCGACGGCACGACCGAGAGGTTGGTCGGCTCCGGTGACTACGACGGGCATACCGGCAACCTAACTCAAACCCGGCATTCGTGAAGCTCACGTGAAGACGGGAGCGCGCGCCCCTCGGAGCGGTCGCACAAAACGATTCGGGGCACATTTCCGCGCTCCGCCGGTAGGGAACAACACCTTGGTGACTCACCGTTCATCGACAAAGCCATGAAATCCGGCCACAATGGCCGAAACTCTAGGCCGAATCGGCGGAAATTCCGCCTCGACCGCAACCCTCCGTGTCGGCGCTCGTTGGGGGTTCGGGGCTCCCCTGTCACTCTCCCGAGGGAAGCCGGGCCATATGACTGGATTTATTGTCACTGTTTGCGACAGCTTGGTCACACGAAGTCGCTTCGGAGGCCGGATCGTTCGCCCCCCGCGGCGGCCCGTGCACCTGATGGGATGCCCCGGGCCCAGCCCGGATCCGCAACAGACGGAGGATCCACATGAACCGCAAGCTCGGCGCTCTCGCCGTGGCCCCCCTCGCCGCCGGCCTGCTCTTCCTGGGCGCCGGCGCCGCCTCCGCCGACGGGGGCAACGGCACGGTCGGCGACAACGGCTCGACCGCGTCGACCACGACCTCCTCCACCACCAACAGTGGCAGCGGGAACGTGCTCGGCGGCGTGGACGGCAACTACAACGCCACCCAGCAGAGTGCGACCGGTGCCGGTGCCTCGAACCAGAACAACACCGCGGGCGTCAACGGCAACTCGGGCGTCGTGGTGATCGAGCAGGGCAACATCGCCGAGTCCCCGACCGCGGTTCACCACTGGCACCCCTGGTTCTGAGCAGACCCGATCGGCCGCACCGACCCGGCCGATCGTCACTCCGCTGCGGCGGCATCCCTCGGGGGATGCCGCCGCAGCGGCGTACCGGGACAGGTCCTGTCCGGGGGATCCGGGCACGGGCGTGTAGGTGTGGGGGCCCGGCGGGAACATCCTGGGGACCGGGATGGGAGGCGGGCCGTGACGCTCGAGTGGGAATCGACGGACCCCGAGGTCGACGCGCGTGACGTGCTCGGCGGATATGCCATGTCCAACGGCCATGTGCCGCCGCCCTGGCCGGGCCGCCGGTTGCCGCTCGGTGCGCGCTTCGACGGCGCGGGCACCAACTTCGCGCTGTGGGCCGGCGACGCGGAGGCGGTCGACCTGTGCCTGTTCGAGGAGGGACCGGACGGAACGCTGCGCGAGAGTCGGCTGCCGCTGCGCGAGCAGACCTTCCGGGTGTGGCACGGCTACGTACCCGGGGTGCGTCCCGGACAGCGGTACGGCTACCGCGTGCACGGACGCTGGGAGCCGGGACGGGGTGCCCGCTGGAACCCGGCCAAACTGCTCCTGGACCCCTACGCACGGGCCGTGGACGGCGATTTCGTGCTGCACGACGCGGTGTTCGGGCACGTGCGCGGCCGGGACGACACGGTGCGCGACGATCGCGACTCGGCCGCGTACGTACCCAAGTCGGTGGTCGTGGCGGACGACAGCGACTGGTCACAGGACCGGCGGCCGAAGATCCCGTGGGCCGAGAGTGTCATCTACGAACTGCACGTCAAGGGCTTCACCGCGCGCCACCCGCGCATCCCGGACCACCTGCGGGGGACCTACGCGGGCCTGGCCCACCCGGCCGCGATCGACCACCTGGTCCGGCTCGGGGTGACCGCGGTCGAGTTGCTGCCGGTGCATCAGTTCGTGTCCGAGGAGCACCTGTTGCGCGGCGGCCGGACCAACCACTGGGGCTACAACACGGTGGGCTTCTTCGCGCCGCACGCCGGCTACAGTTCGGCGGGCGGGCGCGGCGGTCAGGTGCACGAGTTCCGAGACATGGTGCACGCGCTGCATGCGGCCGGACTCGAGGTGATCCTGGACGTGGTCTACAACCACACCGGCGAGGGCGGCCCGGCCGGGCCGACGTTGTGCTTTCGGGGCATCGACAACGGCGGCTACTACCGGCTGGCCGACGGTGGCCGGCACTACACCGACTACACCGGCTGCGGGAACACGCTCAACGTGGTCCAGCCGCACGTGCTCCAGTTGATCACCGACTCGCTGCGCTACTGGGTGATCGAGATGGGTGTGGACGGCTTCCGGTTCGACCTGGCGGCGGCTTTGGCCCGGTCGACGCACGACGTGGACAAGCTGTCCTCGTTCCTGACCGTGATCGCCCAGGACCCGGTGTTGTCCCGGGTCAAGCTGATCGCCGAGCCGTGGGACCTGGGCGCCGGCGGCTACCAGGTGGGCGCGTTTCCGCCGCTGTGGACCGAGTGGAACGACCAGTATCGGGACGCGGTCCGCGACTTCTGGCGAGGCGCCCGCCCGGATGTGCGCGGGCTGGCCTACCGACTGTCCGGCTCGTCCGACCTGTACCAGCGCGACGGGCGCAACCCGTACGCGTCGATCAACTTCGTCACCGCGCACGACGGCTTCACAATGCGCGACCTGGTCACCTACGAGCGCAAGCGCAACGAGGCGAACGGCGAGGACAACCGGGACGGCACCGACAACAACCGGTCGTGGAACCACGGCTACGAGGGCGAGACGTCGGACCCGAACGTGGTCTCGCTGCGCAAGCGGCAGATCCGCAATCTGATGACCACCCTGCTGCTGTCCACGGGCGTTCCGATGATCGCCTCCGGCGACGAGATGGGCCGCACCCAGGTGGGCAACAACAACGCCTACTGCCAGGACAACGAGCTGTCCTGGTTGGACTGGTCGGCGCTGGACTCGCCGCAGTGGCGGCCGCTGCTCGATCTGACCGCGCGGCTGATCCGGCTGCGGCGGGCGCATCCGGTGTTGTGCCGGCGGGCGTTCTACTCGGGTCGCCCGGTGGCGCCGGACGGGCTGCGCGATCTGGCCTGGTTCACGCCGGCCGGGCGCGAGATGACCCGCAAGGACTGGTTCGCGCCGACCGCGACGCTGGGGATGTACCTGTCCGGCCTGGACATCGACCGACGGGGCCCGCGCGGCGAACGGATCCTGGACGACAGCTTCCTGTTCATCCTGCACGCGTCCTCACAGCCGATGCGCTTCACGCTGCCGGACGAGCCGTGGGCGCACAGTTACGAGGTGGTCCTGGACACGGGGCTGGAGGACGATCCGATGGCGCGCTACAGCGAGCCGGTCGCGGGCGGCAGCGGACTGCGGCTGGCCGGGCGCTCGGCGATGTTGTTGCGGGTCGAGCACGCGGTGTGGGCGCCCACGTAGCTGCGATCCGCGGTCCGCAGAGGGGACGGGGCGTCGAGATGGTCGCGTACGAACGCCCGGATGGCCGGAGGTGATCGCCCACATTTCCGGATGTGGGCAGCGACATCCTCCGCCGTACGCTCACGTAGGGTGGATGTACCCACCCCGGCAGCCGCCCGTCCGGCATCCGCTCGCCCGGCATCTCCTCGAAGCGAAGGACCGCGCACCATGACGTCCCCGACGCCGATCCTGGTCACCGCCCCGAACTTCCGTGACGCGGGTGGGCATGCCACCGCGGACGGCCGCAAGGTGCGCACGGGTCTCGTGTACCGCTCCGACGGCCTGGGCGAGGTGGATGCGGCGGACGCCGCGACGCTGCTGCGGCTGGGCATCGGCCTGGTGATCGACCTGCGCTCGGACACCGAGCGCGACCGCGAGCCGGACCGGGTGCCGGAAGGCGCCGAGCTGTTGATCGCGGACGTGATGGGGCGCCAGAACGACGAGCTGTTCGGTGAGGTGTTCGCCGACCCGGACCGTGCGGGCGAACTGCTCGGCGGCACCGCCGGGCGCGACCTGATGTGCGAGGTGTACCGGCGCTTCGTGACCACCGAGGGCGCCCGGGCCGCCTACCGCGAGGTGTTCGAGCGGATGGCGGCCGTGGAGGCGCCGACGGTGTTCCACTGCTCGCAGGGCAAGGACCGGACCGGGTGGACCTCGGCGGTGCTGCTCACCCTGCTCGGCGTGCCGCGGGCGACCATCGTCGAGGACTACCTGGCCAGCGCGAAGCACCTCGCGGACAAGAACGGCGAGATCCTCAGGCACATCGCCGAGCGCGGCTTCGACCCCGCGCACCTCAAGCCGGTCTTCGACGTGCACGAGGACTACCTGAACACGGCGTTCACCACGGCGGAGGAGCGGTACGGGTCGGTCGAGGGTTATGTGCGGGACGGGCTGGGGCTGACCGACGCGGAGGTCGCGCGGCTGCGGGAGCGGTTGTCGACGCACTAGCTGTATCGACCCGCGGTGTTCTCGGCGCGCGCCGGGGGTGGGCCGGATGGGCCGGCACCCCCGGCGGAGCACGAGGTCAGCCGCGCGGCGGGCCCCATGGCGGCGGCGGGGGGCGGTGGTAGCCGGACGGCGGCTGCTGCCAGGCCGGGTGTTGCTGCGGGTTCGGTGCCTGTTGCGGCGGGGCCGGCGGGAAGAACCCTTGCGGGGGCTGCGGCTGCCACGGGTTGGCCTGGTTCGGGAACAGCGGCATCGGCGGCGGGACCGGCTCCGGCCGGCGGGTCGGGTGCGGTCCGCCGCGGAAGGTGACGCCGTAGCGGCTGCGCACCCGGCGGATCTCCCACAGCGACATCAGGGTGATGGTGACCGGGCCGCCGAGCGTGCCGACCAGCCGTACGCCGGTCGGCAGCGCACCCTTGCCGCCGTCGTCACCGAGGTCGACCAGCGCCCCACACCAGGAGAGCCAGGGCGCGATCACGGCGGGCAGCAGGGGGTGTCCGTCCACGGCACGGAACAGGTGCTGCGGGATCGCCCGGACCGCGAGGAACCAGAAGCGCAGCACCCACAGCGACACGATCAGGCCGAGCAACGTGACGAAGAACGAGGTCACGTCGGCGCCCGCGTTGACCCTTCGGGATCCGTACGCCAGCGAGCTCAGACCGCCGAGCGTGACCACCGAGACGAGCACGAACAGGCCGAGCGAACGCAGCGGCAACATCAGGCTCTTGCGCGTCTCGGTCCGCACCTCGGGGCGGGTGAGGGCGACGATCACGGCCACCGCGATCGGGCACGCGATGATCGCCACGAAGACGGACGCGATGAAGCTTGCCATCCAGCCCTGGGCGGCGTCGTTGGTGCCGCCGTAGGTGACCGCGATCCAGATCAGTACGCCCAGGCCGAGCCAGGACCGGATCGCGCGCACCCGCTCCAGGGTCACATCGCGCCCGATCAGCCGATAGTCCGGCACGAAGTATCGTTCGGCGACTCGCTTGGGCAGCGGAATCCAGCCGAAGGCGAACATCGCCTTGCGTTCGATTCCGGCGGCTCCGGGCGGATGGAAAGACTGCGTCACAAGTACGCCTTTCTCGACGACGCGCCCCCGTACAGGCGCCGACTCGCCCCGATGCTAGGGGGTATCGCCGGGGGTGCCGTCGCCGGCTCAGGCGCGCAGTGCGGCGCGCAACGCATCCGCGATCGACCGGATTTCGCTCAGCGAACCGTCCGCCACGGCGATGATCAGGTCGAACGTCGCGTCCTCGTCCAGGAGTCCGACATCGATTCCGTTGTATTCGAGGAACACCACGGCAGCCACCAAGCCGGTGCGCTTGTTGCCGTCGACGAACGGGTGATTGGCCACGATCGAGTGCAGGAGCGCGGCGGCCTTGGTCCACGGGTCGGGATAGGCGTCGGCACCGAACGCGGACGCGCCGGGGCGGGCCACGCCGGACTCGATCAGGGCGCGGTCGCGAATCCCGGGGTTCCCGGTGCTCTCCTCGGCGACGGCGATCGCATCGGCGGCGGTGAGCAGGTACATCCGCTCACGCCTCCTTCAACCGTCGCAGCAACTCGGGATGGCGCTCGGCAAACCGCCGCGCCAACTCTCGAATCCGCTCGGCGGCCTCCTGCTGCACATCCTCCGACATGCCCGAACCCTACGGCCCCCACCGCTCACCTCGCCCGCACATTTCCCGGGGCGGGGCGGGGGTCGCCTCGACCGAACCGGGTTCGCGCCTCGGCGCAGCCTGCGCAACTCGTCGGAACGAACGGTCACCGGGAACGGTGCGGGCGGCATGGCCGCGTGCGTTCCTTCGACGCGGGTCACGAACGCGTACGCCCCATAGGCCCGGTGACCGCCTCGTTACCTCTGCGACCAGTCCTTTCGCGGGAGTTCCGCGCGGCCCTGGGGGGTGTCGGCGTTGGCACGCAGGAGGATCTCGGTGGGAAAGATGCCCTGGGGGAGGTCGAACCACAGGTCCTCGACCAGGGTGTCGGAGGCGCCGAGGGTGAACTCGCGGAGTTGGCGCTTGATCTCCATCGATTCCAGGTCCATGCCGAGCCGGCTGCCGTCCGCCAGGACCAGGCGCTGCTCCAGATTGGCGATCTGCACGGTGGCCAGCGAGTTGTTGGCGATGGAGACCTTGACCCGGCACAGTCGGCCCTTGGCGAAGTGCTCGGCGTGGGTGCCGGTGATCCACTCGATATCGCAGGTGAGGCCCTGCACGGTGAACGTGGCCGGCCCGCTGAGCACGGCCGGGGCCTTGACCGGTATCTCCCACTCGCGCATCGTCATCTTCAGCGGCTCGTCCTTCTCCGGCCAGTACAGCGCCGCCGCGCCCGCGGCCAGGCCCGCGCCGATCAGCAGCCCGAACACGAACCCGATCGCGATCCACTGCCGGATCCGCCGCCGGATCCGGAGATGCCCGACCACCTCGTCCCGTAACTCCTCGGTCTTCCGCCCCACCACGCCCATCCGCCGTCCCCGTCTCCCGTCCCGAGGCCCGCATCGTACGGGCGGGCTCCCACCCCTGACGAGAGCTTCCGAGGAGGCCCTCCTGCCGGCCGGGTGGTGACGACGGTTCAGCCGTTCGGAGCACGGCCGTGATCGATCAGAGTCGCGGCAGCTCTGGTGATGGCGGTGTCGAGGGGGCCCAGCGGGGTGGGAATCGGGTTTTCGGTGGGCGAGACGAACCAGACGAGGGGGCCGGCGCCGCTGCGCGGCGGTGGGAAGGTGACCCACGCACCGAGGCCGTGCCGACTGGGTCCGCGCTGGTCGCGCAGGCGGGTGCGGGCGGGGGAGGTGACCGGGACCAGGAAGCCCATCTTGGCGCAGCGCCGGTCGTGGATCACCGGCCCGACCCGAACTCCCGCGGCACGCAGGTGCTTCACCACCTCGCGCCCCAGCCGCGCGTCGACCTCGACGACATCGAACGTCTGCCCGGCGGCCACCAGGCGCGGAGCGTAGGGATTGCCGGATGAGTCACTCATGGGACGGCACCTTCGCCAATCGGGTCGAACCGGCCCCCGCAGGCTCCATTCCAGCCTGTCGAACCCGCCCGCGGGGGCCACACTCACGAGTTGATGCCGTTCCGTCACCCGTTCGGCTTACGGCAACGACCGCCGGAACCCGACACACCGAAAGCCCGGCGCCCACGCGGCTTGCTGCCCCCGGCCCTCGGCGTCGTGTCGATACACCGGCCGGCGGACCTTGGTGCCGAACGCCGCAGGCATCAACGCGACCCGCTCGTCGAAGCCGTGACGCGCTCTTCGACAGCCAAGTCCCATCCGCCGGGAAACCCTCCTTACGGCGTCCGCCCCGCCTGGACCACGCCGGATTCGTAGGCGAAGACGACTGCCTGGGCGCGGTCGCGGACGCCGAGTTTGGCGAACAGGCCCGTGGCGTGGTTCTTGACGGTCTGCACGCCGATGCTCATCGCCTGGGCGATCTCGGCGTTGTCCAGACCCGCGGCGATCAGTCGGAGCACCTCCACCTCGCGCGGGGTCAGGTCGCGCAGGGCGGTTGTCGAGGGCTGCGGGGCGGAGGGGGCCTTGACGAAGGACTCGATCAGCCGGGTCAGCAGTCGCGGGGCGACCGCGGCCTCGCCGAGGTGGACGGTGTAGACCGCCGCGATCAGGTCCTCGGGAGACACGTCCTTGGGCAGGAAGCCGATCGCGCCCGCACGCAGCGCGCCCACCACGTACTCGTCCATGTCGAACGTGCTCAGCGCGAGCACCCGGCACTCGGGCAGTTCCTCGGTCAGCCGCGCGGTGGCCTTGACGCCGTCGAGCACCGGCATCCGGATGTCCATCAGGATCACGTTCGGGTGCAGTCGGTGCGCCGCCTCGACGGCCTGCGCACCGTCGCCCACCTCGCCGATCACCTCGATGCCGGGATCCGAGCGCAGAATCAGGGCCAGGCCCCGACGCACAAGGGGTTGATCATCCGCGAGCAGCACGGTGATCGGGGGCACGTCCACGCTCATCCGGATTTCAGTCCTCTCCTGGCTCCATCGGCGGCAACGGCACGACGGCGGCCACACGGTACCCGCCTTCGGGTCGCCTGCCCGCCTCCAGCGTGCCGCAGTGCACGGCGACGCGCTCACGCATGCCCACGAGACCGTACCCGCCGCCCGCCATCGTCGACCCACCGCCGTCGCCGTCGTCGCAGATCTCCACCGTGACCCGGTCCGAGCCGTACTCGAGTCGCACGAAGGCGCGCGCGTTGCCCGCGTGCTTGCGCGCGTTCGTGAGCGCCTCCTGCACGATCCGGTACAGCGTCAGCGCGGTGGTCAACGGCAGCGGACGCGGCTCGCCGAGCGCCTCGTACTCGACGGGCAGGCCCGCCGCGCGCGACTCGGTGATCAGCCGGTCGATTTCGGTGACCCCCGGCTGTGGTTCCGAGGGTGCCTCCTCGGCGACGTCCGAACCGCGCAGGACGCCGAGCAGTTGGCGCATCTCGCGCAGCGCCGTGCGGCCGGACGACTCCAGCGTGACCAGCGCGGCCCGGGAGGCCTGCGGATCACGATCCAGGGTGGACCGCGCACCGCCGGACATCAGGTACATCGTGGTGATGTGGTGCGCCACGATGTCGTGCAGCTCGCGCGCGATCCGCCGGCGCTCCTCGGCCACCGCCCGATCCGCCAGCAACCCTCGGTTCAGCTCCATCTGGTCCTGCCACCTGCGCACCCCGATGCCGGCCGCGCTCGCCACACAGATCGCCGTCAGATCGGCGAGCGTCGCCATCGGAAGCGACCATCCGATCCGAACTCCGCACACCACCTGGCTCACCAGCGTCGCGGCCCCGGCGGCGGCGACCACGCGGGGGGAGCGGTAGCGGGCCACCGAGTACAGCGCCACCGTGAGCGGCAGGCCGAAGTTGTACGCGGTCGGCGTGACCAGCACCAGCGCCAGGTACAGCGCGGCCACCGCGCCGAGCACGTGCACCGGATACCGCCGGCGCATGATCGTCGACGCGCCGCCCGCCACGAGCAACAGCAGCGCGAGCACGGGCAGGTGCCGACCGCCGCCGTGCCCGGACGACAGGAACGAGGTGACGTCGGCCGCGGCGCACCCGAGCGCGATCAGCAGGTCGTTGCGTCGCCATGGGAAGGCTCGGACCCGGCGTCCGGCCGGCCGCGGCAGTCCGGTCGGCGGCCCCGGGTCGGCCGGCGCGGGACCGGCGAGGGTCGCCGGCGTCGCGAGGCTCGGCTCGACGACGAGGAACACGCCCCCCTCGGCCGCTGAGCGATGGTCGGCGCCCATCCGAAGGCCTCCTTCGTGGTTTCGTGCAGTCCGTTCGGCCGCCACCGGCTCGGCGTCTCCCCCGGCGCCGGCACCCGGCACCGGGGTGCCGGCCGTCGTGCCGATCGCGGACCCGGCCCGCGCCGACACGCGGCTCATCGACCCATTCCATCCTCTCCGCCCCCATTCCTGAACCGCTTCACAGACGATCCCCGGCCCCGGACCGGAGTCCTGGTTGCGCGGTACTCCCGGACCGAGGTCCCGGTCCACAGCCGTTCCCCCGGTCGATGCCCGAAGGGGGCCACGCGTGATGACCTTGAGTCAATCCGGAGTTCCCGTATCGAGCTCCCGCGTTTCGACCCGACGGCGGAGAAGGAAAATGATCCGTAGAACAACAGCGTTCGCCACTCGTCATCGATGGATGACCATCATCGTCTGGGCGGTTTTCGGTCTCGCGCTGTCCGCCGTCGGAACCCCGTTGATGAACAGCGTCACCGATTCCTCCACCGGCGACTTCCTGCCGAAGAAATACGACTCGGCGGCGGCTCTGCAGATCGCCGAGAAGAAGTTCGACGAAAAGCCCGATCCCAATATGGTGACCGTCCTGGTGGCCCGTGCGGACGGCGCCAAGATCGGCCCGGCGGACCAGAGGAAGATCGCCGACACCTCGGCTGCGCTGGCCAAGAAGCCGATCAAGGCGGAGCCGGAGCAATTCGCCAAGGACTTCTCGCAGACGCCGCGCTACACCGTCGGGGTGGTCGCCCCGGACGGGACGTTCCAGCTGGTCTCGCTGTCACTGAGCGGGAATATGAACGACGTCGGCCTCCAGGACGTCTACCGGGACGCCCGTGATCTGGCGAAGACCGATTACGAGGCCGCCGGATTCCGGGTCGGATTCACCGGCGGTCTCGCGAACACGGTCGACAACCTGGACGAGGAGAAGGACACCGAGGCTCTCGTCGCCATGTTGACGATGGGTCTCATCGTCCTGCTGAACGTATTGGTCTTCCGCAGTGTCCTGGCCGCTCTGCTGCCGCTGCTCGCGGTGGTGATGATCAGCGGTGTGGCCACCGGCGCGGTGGCCGGCAGCGCGAAGCTCCTGGACATCAAGCTGGACCCGTCCGTGCCGTCGCTGATCACCGTCGTACTGCTCGGCATCGGCATCGACTACTTCCTGTTCCTGATGTTCCGCTTCCGTGAGGAGTTGCGCGCCAACCCGGATATGGACAAGCGCGAGGCCGCCGCGATCACCGCCGGTCGGGTGGGCAACGCGATCACTTGCGCTGCGTTGACCATCGTGGCGGCGTTCGCCACCCTGGGCATCGCCAGCTTCGGTCAGTTCAAGGTGCTCGGCCCGGCCATCGCGGTCTCGGTGCTGGTGGCCCTGCTCGGCAGCCTGACCCTGATGCCCGCACTGCTCGCGGTCACCGGTCGGGGGATGTTCTGGCCGGCCCGTGCGTGGAAGAAGGAGCGTCCGGCGGGCTTCGCCGCCCGTCTGGGTGAGAAGGTCAGCGCCCGTCCGGTGCGCTACCTGGTCGGCAGCCTGGTCCTGCTCGGCGCGCTCGGCGCGGGTGCGGTCGGCGTCAAGATGAGCTACGACCAGGAGGGTCAGCCCACCACCAACGCGACCCGGACCGCCGACGAGATCTCCCGCTCGCTCCCGGCGGGCGTGTCCGACCCGCACACCGTCTACGTGCAGACCAAGGCCGGCGGCAAGCTCGACGAGCGCTCGCTCACCGGGCTGACCGGCGCGCTGGGCAAGGTCGAGGGCGTCGGCCAGGTCGCCAAGCCGGTCCTCAACCCGGACGGTTCGGCCGCTCGGATCGATGTGTTCCTGGCCGCAAAGGCCGACTCCTCGGCGGCGCGTGACCTGATCACCGGCCCGGTCCGGGGCACCATCGCGAAGAACACCCCGAACGGCGCCGAGGCGCACATCACCGGAACGGCGGCCATCTTCGCCGACGTGTCGAGCGCGGTGGACAAGGACCTCAAGCTGGTCTTCCCGGTCGCCGCGATCCTGATCGCGCTGATCCTGTTCCTGCTGCTGCGCTCGCTGCTGGCGCCGCTCGTGCTGATGCTCGCGGTCGGGTTGGGCTTCGTGGCCACACTCGGCGCCGGCACGCTGGTCTTCCAGCACATGCTCGACCGGCCCGGTATCTCCTTCACCCTGCCGCTGGTGCTCTTCCTGTTCGTGGTCGCGCTGGGCACCGACTACAACATCCTGATGAGCGACCGGCTCCGCGAGGAGATGGACAAGCCCATCCCGGCCCGCAAGGCCGTGGCCAAGGCGGTCGAGCACACCGCACCCGCGATCGCCACGGCCGGTCTCGTCCTGGCCGGCTCCTTCGCCAGCCTGGCGGCCAGCCCGGCGACCGCCGAGATCGGCTTCGCCACCGCGGTCGGCATCCTGCTCTCCTCGATGCTGCTCTCCATCGTGCTGGTGCCCGCGATCGCCGCGATCCTGGGTCGGGGCCTGTGGTGGCCGCGCCGAGGCGGCAAGGCCAAAGGGCACGGCGGTGGGACGGGCGCGCCCGAGGCATACGGCCACCCGGATGCGGACCGCACGCTCGTGACCGAGCCGCAGATGGCCGGCGGCTACGGGCCCGCGCCGTACCAGGGACAGGAGCCCTACCAGGCGCAGCAGCCCTACCCGGGGCAGCCGTACCAGCAGCACTACCGCCCGGACCAGCCGCACGGCTGACCGAGAGGGACACGAACCCCACGAACACCCCGAAGGGGGCGGCGCCGGTGACCCGGCACCGCCCCCTTCGGGCGTACGCGCTCCGCGGATTCGGCGCGGTCCGACGAGCGAACGATCGGGCCGATCAGCTCGCCGCCGTCCAGCCGGCCCAGTCCATCGACCAGCCGCTCCAGCCGTTGTCCGGGGCGATCACCTTGTCGGGCGAGTGGATCACCTCGACCACGTCGCCGATCAGCGACTCCTTGTAGAACCACGCGGCGGCCATGCTCGGGTCGCCGCCGCCCTTGACGTCCTGCAGGCTCACGCAGCCGTGGCTGGTGTTCTCCTTGCCGAACGGCGGCGGGTCGCGCCAGTAGTTGCCGTGCACGTAGGTGCCGGTGACGTTCAGCCGCATGCCGTGCGGGACGTCCGGGATGTCGTACACGCCCTTGGCCAGGCCCACCGACTGGGAGTTCATGTGCACCGTGGGCTCTTTGGACATGATGGTCATCTTGCCGTTGTACGTGGCGTTCTCCGGGTCTCCCAGGCTGGCCGGCAGCTTCTTGAGCACCGCGCCGTCGCGGGTGACGGTCAGCGTGTGCGCGGTGTTGTCGGCGACGCTGGTCTGCGCGCGGCCGACGGTGAAGGTGACGTCCTTCTTCTGCATTCCGTAGACACCCGGGGAGGTCTGCTTACCGTCCAGGTCCAGGTGCAGGGTCACCTTCGTGCCGGGCGCCCAGTACTTCTCCGGGCGAAAGTCCAGCCGCTGGTTGCCGAACCAGTGACCCTTGACGTCGACCGCGGGCTCCGAGGTGACGGTGACCGACCGGTTCACCACCGCCCTGTCCTGGACCGGCTTGGTGAACTCCAGCGACACGATCATGCCGACGCCGTACGTTTCGTTCGCGGCGATTTCGAACACGCCGTAATTGGTGTTCGCCGGGGTCAGCGTGGTGAACGAGGATTGCAGCGCCGAGACCAGCCCGGCGGCGTCGGTCGCGGTCGCCGACACCGCGTACTTGGTACCGGTCTGCAACGCCGCCGACGGCACCCAACTGGCCCCGTCCGGTGCGATGGTGCCCTCGACCGGCCTGCCGCCCTCGGAACCGGTCACGGTGACCTGGGTCAGCTTCCCGGCGCTCGCGCTCACCTTCAGCGCGCCGTCGGTGGCCACCGCGGTCGCGCCGTCCTTCGGGACGATGGTCACCACCGCCTGGGAGGTCTTCGGCGCGCCGTCGCCGCCGGGTGCCTTGGTCTGGGAGACCGGCTCGACCTTGTCGTCCTTCTTGGTCTTCTTGTCGTCGCCCCCGCCACACGCTCCCGCACCCAGGAGCGCGACACACACCGCGAGCGCCGGCAGGGCCCTGCGTATCCGTCGTCGCGAGCGAGGTCTCCGTGCGTCCGAACCGGATGTCGCCCCTGCTGCCGTCGTCGGCATGGATCTCCCTAAGTCGCTGCGCTACCAAGGGGGACGACGACATTTCCCACCCTCACCGTCTCGCCTCGGCGGTATGAGGTGCATCACCCTCCCCGGCGCGGAACCGTATCCGGGAGTCGGCCGTCCGCGAGGCGGATGACGAGGCCGCAACGCACATGCGAGGGCCGCTCGTTCGGCCG
The DNA here is from genome assembly GCF_040605455.1 of Embleya sp. NPDC005575. Lineage (NCBI taxonomy): Bacteria > Bacillati > Actinomycetota > Actinomycetes > Kitasatosporales > Streptomycetaceae > Embleya > Embleya sp. NPDC005575. The sequence continues at coordinate 47,286 of NZ_JBEXCV010000014.1, forward strand.
GCACACCGCGGGCAAGGCACGCGGATCGACGCGGCACCTGCGCCGGCCGCCCGGTGAGACGCCTCGGGCCCCACCGCCACGAAGGACGGTGGGGCCCGCAGGCGATCCGGTCACCACTTTCAGCGCAGCGGCATGCCCTCCGCGAAGCCCTCGCTCTCCGGAGGTGCCGCGATCAGGCCGAGTTCGGCCGGGCCGGCGAGCAGCGGGTGGGTCGGCATCACCCGGACGGTGTAACCGAACGGGCCGGTCCGGTCCAGGGCCAAGGAGCCCTCGTAGAGCCGGCGGTCGTGCTCGTCCCGGCGGCCCGCCTTGAGCGGGCCCACCGTGCCGTCGACGATCCGGTCCGCGTTGTCGACCCGGCCGTGCACGACCTGGACCTCGACGTCGGCGGGCGCGAGTGCGCCCAGGGAGACGAGGACCCGCAGGTTCAGCGTGTTGCCGACCTCGGGGGCGTCCCCTATCCCACCCGACTCCACGTGATCGACCCGCACGCCGGCCCAGGACCGCCGCACGTGTGCCTTCCACTCGGCCAACTCCCGCGCGGCCCGGCCGGTGATCGCCCGGCCGGACAGCGCCGCCGGCGCGTACAGCACGTCGACGTAGTCCTTGACCATCCGGTCCGCGAGCACCTTCGGGCCGAGTGTGGCCAGCGTGTGCCGGACCATTTCCAGCCATCGGGTCGGCAGGCCCTCGGGCCCCCGGTCGTAGAACCGGGCCGCGACCGAGTTCTCGATCAGGTCGTACAGCGCCCCCGCCTCGAGGTCGTCGCGGCGGTCGACGTCGGTGATCCCGTCGGCCGTCGGAATCGCCCACCCGTTCGAGCCGTCGTACCACTCGTCCCACCACCCGTCCAGGATGGACAGGTTCAGGCACCCGTTCAGCGCGGCCTTCATCCCGGAGGTGCCGCACGCCTCCAGCGGCCGCAGCGGATTGTTCAGCCACACGTCGCACCCGGGGTACAGGTGCTGGGCCATCGCGATGTCGTAGTCCGGCAGGAACACGATCCGGTGCCGCACGTCCTCGCGGTCGGCGAACCGCACCAGTTCCTGGATCAGCCGCTTGCCGCCCTCATCGGCCGGGTGCGCCTTGCCCGCGATCACGATCTGCACCGGCCGCTCGGGGTGCAGCAGCATCTTGCGCAGCCTGGCCGGATCCCGCAGCATCAGGGTGAGCCGCTTGTAGGACGGCACCCGACGGGCGAACCCGATGGTCAGCACGTCCGGATCGAGCACGTTCTCGATCCAGCCCAATTCCGCGTCACCCGCGCCACGTTGCTTCCAGGACGCGCGCAGCCGCAAACGGGCCTCGGTGACCAGCTTGGCGCGCAGCGTCCGGCGCAGCTCCCACACCGAGCCCGCCGACAACCGGTCGATCGCCGCCCAGGCCGAGGGATCCTCGGCGAGTTCGACGCCGGCTTCGCGGCCGGCCAGGTCGAGCACGTCGGCATCCACCCACGTGGGCGCGTGTACGCCGTTCGTGATCGAGGTAATCGGTACCTCGGTGATGTCGAAGCCCGGCCACAGGCCGTCGAACATGCCCCGGCTGACCCGTCCGTGCAACTCGCTCACGCCATTGGCCCGTTGGGCGAGCCGCAGGCCCATCACGGCCATGTTGAACACGCCCGGATCGCCGTCCGGGTAGGTCTCCGCGCCCAGTGCGAGGACCCGATCCACCGGAACCCCCGGACAAGCGAGGTCGCCGCCGAAATGCCGCTGGATCTGGTCGCGTCCGAACCGGTCGATACCGGCCGGAACGGGCGTGTGCGTGGTGAACACCGTGCCCGCCCGGGCGGCTTCCAGCGCCGCGTCGAAGTCCAGTCCGTCGGCCTGGGTGAACTCGCGGATGCGCTCGATGCCCAGGAAGCCGGCGTGGCCCTCGTTGGTGTGGAAGACCTCCGGCGCGGGATGACCGGTGATCTCGCAAAAGGCCCGCAAAGCCCGCACACCACCGATGCCCAGCAGCATCTCCTGATGCAAACGGTGTTCGCTGGTGCCGCCGTACAGCCGGTCGGTCACCTCGCGTTCGGCGGGCTCGTTCTCCTCGATGTCCGAGTCCAGCAGCAGCAGTGGCACCCGGCCGACCTGGGCCTTCCAGATCCGCGCGTGCAACTCACCCGTCGGGAGTGCGATGACCACCCGTGCGGGTGCACCGTCGGCACTCCGAAGGAGGGTCAGTGGCAACTCGTTGGGGTCCAGGAGCGGGTAGCGCTCCTGCTGCCAACCGTCCCGGGACAACGACTGTCGGAAGTACCCGTGGCGGTACATCAGGCCGACTCCGACGATCGGCACACCCAGGTCGCTGGCGGCCTTGAGGTGGTCGCCGGCGAGGATGCCCAACCCGCCGCTGTACTGCGGAAGTGCCGCGGTGATGCCGTACTCCGGCGAGAAGTACGCGATCGCCGCCGGCGGCGAATCCGGAGCCGTGCCCGGCTCCGAGAGGGTTTGATACCAACGAGGTCCGGTCAGGTATTCGTGCAGGTCTTCGGCCGCCACCCGCAATCGGGCGAGGAAGCGGCGGTCGTCGGCAAGGGCGCCGAGTTTGTCGTTCGGCACGGTGCCGAGCAGGCGGACGGGGTCCCGGCCGACCGAGGCCCAGGTGTCCGGATCGATCGACTCGAACAGGTCGCGGGTCTCCGCGTGCCAGGACCAGCGGAGGTTCATCGCCAGTTCACCCAGTGGCTCCAGCGGAGCGGGCAGAACCGTACGCACGGTGAATCTGCGGATTGCTCTCACGCTGCGACCCTAGCCGGAAGGCGGCAGAACTTGCGACAGTGGATGCAGTGCGCTTGCAAAGTCGGCAAGATCTTGCGGATGGGTCTGGGGGCGTTTTTACACCATATGGACCGTACCCCGAGCGACTTGATGATCGTTGAACAGCCGGGTCCTTCCGTCCCGGCGTACCGCGGACACACCAGACATCCGCCGTCCGCGGTCGCGGGACGGGCCCCGCCCGGTCCCCGCCTGGTGGTCGCGTCACGAACAATGGCCGCCGCGCAGCGGTGAGTGGTGGACCCGAGCGATCCCACCGGTCGCCGCCGGGTCGGTTTTCCGCCACTCCCGGGTCCGGCAATCGGGGTATCGAGTGGGTTTCCGTACGGGTGCATCGCGCGCGACGCGCACGGGATGCCCGTCCGTGGGTACAGGAGTTCGGCATGACCAGTTCGGCTGAGAAGGACCCCGGGGGCGCCCGCGCACCCCGGGCGGGGCAGGTCGCGGCCGGCAAGGCCGCGGCACGGAAGACGACCGCCAAAAAGCCGCGAGCCGCCGGGCCCGCGACCGAGTCGGCCGGCCCACCGGCGGCCGGCCCGGCCACGACCGAGGCGGGCGCGGTGCGGCCGGGGCCGGCGAACCGCGCCGTCGCCGAACCGGCCGCTGCCACCAAGTCGCCGATGCGGGCCGGGAAATCGGCCAAACCGGTGACGCCGCGCATCGGGCGCATCCCGATCCTCGACGTCGAACCGGCTGTCGACGGCGGCACCCGGCCGGCCCGGGCGGTCCCGGGCGAGACGTTCCACGTGGGCGCCACGGTCTTTCGCGAGGGCCACGACGCGGTGGCCGCGAGCATCGTGTTGCGCGATCCGCGCGGCCGGACGGGCGCGCTCACCCCGATGCTTCCGGGCGCGCCCGGGACCGACCGGGTGCACGCGAGCATCACGCCGACCAGCGAGGGCCTGTGGTCCTACGCGGTCGAGGCGTGGGGCGACCCGATCGCCACGTGGCGACATGCGGCCGGCATCAAGATCCCGGCCGGCCTGGAGGTCGACCTGATGCTGGAGGAGGGCGCGCAGTTGCTGGAGCGGGCCGCCGACGGCGTGCCCAAGAAGGACGGCCTGCGGGCGGTCGTGCTGGCCGCGGTGGACGCGGTCCGGGACGAGACGCGCAGCCCCGCCGAACGGCTGGCCGCGGCGCGCTCCGCCACGCTGGACGAGGTGCTGGCCGCGCATCCGCTGCGCGAGTTGCTCACCACGTCGGCCCGCTATCCGCTGCGGGTCGAGCGCCAACGCGCGCTGTACGGCTCCTGGTACGAGTTCTTCCCGCGCTCCGAGGGCGCGGTCGTGGACCCCACCGGCAACCGCCCACCGCGCAGCGGCACTTTCCGTACCGCGATGCGGCGCCTGCCGCAGATCGCCGCGATGGGCTTCGACGTGGTCTACCTGCCCCCGATTCACCCGATCGGCCAGGCATTTCGCAAGGGGCCCAACAACACGCTCGAGGCCGGTGAGCACGATCCCGGCTCGCCGTGGGCGATCGGCTCGCCCGAGGGCGGTCACGACACGATCCACCCCGACCTGGGCACGATCGAGGACTTCGACGCGTTCGTGGCCCGGGCGGGCGAACTGCGGATGGAGGTGGCGCTGGACTTCGCGCTCCAGGTGTCCCCCGACCACCCGTGGGTTGCGAAGCACCCCGAGTGGTTCCGGCACCGCGCCGACGGCACCATCGCCTACGCGGAGAACCCGCCGAAGAAGTACCAGGACATCTACCCGATCGACTTCGACGCCGACTTCGAGGGCCTGGTCGCCGAGACGCTGCGGGTGTTGCGGTACTGGATGGCGCACGGTGTGCGGATCTTCCGGGTGGACAACCCGCACACCAAGCCGGTGATGTTCTGGGAGCAGGTGATCGCCGCGATCAACGCGACCGACCCGGACGTGATCTTCCTGGCCGAGGCGTTCACCCGACCGGCGATGATGCGCACGCTGGCCAAGGTCGGCTTCCAGCAGTCCTACACGTACTTCACCTGGCGCAACGGCAAGGACGAACTTCAGGAGTACCTCACCGAGTTGACCACGGGCGAGGCGTCCGCGTACATGCGGCCGAACTTCTTCGTGAACACGCCCGACATCCTGCACGCCTACCTGCAGTACGGCGGGCGGGCCGCGTTCAGGATCCGGGCCCTGCTCGCCGCCACGCTGTCCCCGTCATGGGGCGTCTACTCGGGCTTCGAGTTGTACGAGCATCTGGCGGTCAAGGCCGGCAGCGAGGAGTATCAGGACTCGGAGAAGTACCAGTTGCGCCCGCGCGACTGGGCCGGTGCCGAACGCGAGGGCCGCTCGCTGGCGCCGTACATCACCACGCTGAACCGGATGCGCCGACGTCACCCGAGCCTGCAACGTCTGCGAAACCTGACCTTCCATCACGTGGACGACGATGCGGTCATGGCCTTCTCCAAGCGCACCCGTGTGGGTGACGTAGACGACCTGGTCCTGGTCGTGGTGAACCTGGATCCGCACAACACACGCGAGGCGACCGTCGCCCTGGACCTGCCCGCCCTCGGGTTGGACTGGCAGGACACCTTCGCGGTGCAGGACGAGTTCACCGGAGCCGGTTATCGCTGGGGTCGGCACAACTACGTGCGGCTGGATCCCGCGCACGAACCCGCGCATCTCTTCTCGGTCCGGAGGAACAGCCCGTGATCGTCAACGAACCCGTCCGCGACACCTTCGACGACACCCCGTCGCGGGATCGCGATCCCCTGTGGTTCAAGCGAGCCGTCTTCTACGAAGTCCTCGTGCGGTCCTTCCAGGACAGCAACGGGGACGGGGTGGGCGACCTGAAGGGCCTGACCCAGAAGCTGGACTATCTCCAGTGGCTCGGCGTCGACTGCCTGTGGTTGCCGCCGTTCTTCGCCTCGCCGCTGCGCGACGGTGGTTACGACGTGGCCGACTACACCGCCGTGCTGCCCGAGTTCGGCGACCTCGCCGACTTCGTCGAGTTCGTCGACTCGGCGCACAAGCGTGGCATGCGGGTGGTGATCGACTTCGTGATGAACCATACGAGCGATCAGCACATGTGGTTCCAGGAGTCGCGGAACAACCCCGACGGACCGTACGGCGACTACTACATGTGGGCCGACGACGACAAGGCGTACGGCGACGCCCGGATCATCTTCGTCGACACGGAGTCCTCCAACTGGACCTACGACCCGGTGCGCAAGCAGTACTTCTTCCACCGCTTCTTCAGCCACCAGCCGGATCTCAACTACGAGAACCCGCGCGTGCAGGAGGAGATGCTCGCCGGGCTGCGGTTCTGGCTGGACCTGGGCATCGACGGGTTCCGGCTGGACGCGGTGCCTTACCTGTTCGCGCAGGAGGGCACCAACTGCGAGAACCTGCCCGCGACCCACGAGTTCCTCAAGCGGGTGCGCAAGGAGATTGACGACAAGTACCCGGACACCGTGCTCCTGGCCGAGGCCAACCAGTGGCCCGAGGACGTGGTGGACTACTTCGGCGACGGCGACGAATGCCACATGGCGTTCCACTTCCCGGTGATGCCGCGCATCTTCATGGCGGTGCGCCGCGAGTCGCGCTACCCGGTCTCGGAGATCCTGGCCGGCACGCCGTCCATCCCGGACAACTGCCAGTGGGGCATCTTCCTCCGCAACCACGACGAGCTCACCCTCGAAATGGTCACGGACGAGGAACGCGACTACATGTACAAGGAGTACGCGAAGGACCCGCGGATGCGGGCCAACGTGGGCATTCGCCGTCGGCTCGCGCCGTTGCTGGACAACGACCGCAACCAGATCGAGCTGTTCACGGCGCTGCTGCTGTCGCTGCCGGGCTCGCCCGTCCTGTACTACGGCGACGAGATCGGCATGGGGGACAACATCTGGCTCGGCGACCGCGACGGTGTGCGCACGCCGATGCAGTGGACCCCGGATCGCAACGCGGGCTTCTCCACGTGCGACCCGGGTCGGCTGTACCTGCCGAACATCATGGACCCGGTCTACGGCTACCAGGTCACCAACGTCGAGGCGCAGATGTCCAACGCCTCCTCGCTGTTGCACTGGACCCGCCGGATGATCGAGGTCCGCAAGCAGAACCCGGCCTTCGGGCTCGGTGTGTACAACGAGCTGACCTCGTCCAATCCCAGCGTGCTGGCGTTCCTTCGCGAATACGAGGACGACATCGTGCTGTGTGTTCACAACTTCTCGCGCTTCGCCCAGCCCACCGAGCTGGATCTGCGGCAGTTCGAGACGTACGAACCGGTCGAGCTGCTCGGGGGGGTGACGTTCCCGGCGATCGGTGAGCTGCCGTATCTGCTCACCCTCGCGGGGCACGGTTTCTATTGGTTCCGCCTCACCCGTGGAGAAATGACGCTGTGACGGATTCCACCCGACCCCACGATCCGACTGCCTCCGCGGTGATCGCTCTGCTGCGCGACTGGCTGCCGCAGCAGAGATGGTTCGCCGGCAAGGGCCGGCCTCTTCGTGGGGCCGGCGTGGTCCACAGTCTCGAAGTGGTCTCCGGCGACCCCGCGCTGCACCACGTGCTGCTGCGGGTCGAGCACGGCGGCACACCCGAGCACTATCAACTCCTGCTGGGGGTCCGCGAGACCCTGCCGGGCCGGCTCACGCACGCGCTGATCGGCCGGCTGCCCAACGGCAACAGCATCTACGACGCGGTGCACGACGCGGAACTGACCCGGTGGCTGCCGGAACGCTTCGTCGCGGCGGACACCGCGGGCCCGCTGGCCTTCCACCGCCCCGGCGCGCAGACCCCCGACCCCGAGCACGTCGGCCTGGTGATCGGCGCCGAGCAGTCGAACACGTCGATCATCTTCGGCGACGACGTGATCCTCAAGCTGTTCCGGCGGGTGGTACCCGGGGTCAATCCGGACCTGGAGGTCTCGCTCGCGCTGGCCGGCGCGGGTTCGCGGCGGATCCCGGCGCCGATCGCGTGGTTCGACATGCCCTTCCCGGACGGGCACGCCGAGCCGACCACGCTCGGCCTGCTCCAGGAATACCTGCGCACCGGCACCGACGGCTGGGAACTCGCCAAGACCTCGGTCCGCGACCTGTACGCCGGCCAGGAGGTGCGCGGCGCCGGTCCGCACGCGCACGAGACCGGTGGCGACTTCGCCGGCGAGTCCTTCCGACTCGGCGCGGCCACCGCCGAGGTGCACGCCGACCTGGCCCGCTCGCTGCCCACGGCGGTGGCGGGCGAGGTGGAGCTGGCCGCGATCGCCCGGGACATGGAGCGCCGATTGCACGCGGCGGCCGAGGCGGTGCCGGAGCTGGCGCCGTTCACCGACCGGCTGTGCGAGGCGTACCGGGACCTGGAGACGCTGGGCCGGGACGGGCATCCGGTCCCGTTGCAGCGCATCCACGGCGACTTCCACCTCGGCCAGGTGATGCGCACCGCCACCCGGTGGGTGCTGCTCGACTTCGAGGGCGAACCGGCCCGGCCGCTGAGCGAACGGCGCTCCCTGCACTCGCCGCTGCGCGATATCGCGGCGATGCTGCGCTCGTTCGACTACGCGGCCCGGCATCTGCTGGCCGGTGGTGGTGGGTTCTGGGGTCGCGGGGCGCCCGCGCCGCATCTGGTGCGCCGTGCGGAGGAATGGGCGACCCGCAACCGGGAAGCCTTCTGTGCGGGATACGCCGACGCGGGCTCCTTCGACCCACACTCCGAGCCCGTGCTGCTGCGGGCCTTCGAGACCGACAAGGCCGTGTACGAGGTCATGTACGAGTCGGGCAACCGACCCTCGTGGCTACCGGTTCCGATGTCGGCGATCCGGCGCCTGGCCGAACGTGCGCCGCAGCCGCACTGACGATCCGTGGATTCCCGTTCAGCACCAACGTCCCAGGAGGTCCCAGCCGTGACGGCCCGTCAGGACATCAGCGCGTCACCCGAGGGCGGCGGGGTCACCGGCCGCCCCACCCAGCGTCGGGACAAGCGCCCCCGATCCCGCCCGACCGCCGGCCCGGTCGTGCCGCCTCTGGCCGCCGACGAGTTGCGCCGCCTGGTGGAGGGCGGTCATCACGATCCGCACGCGTTGCTCGGCCCGCACCCGAACGTGCCCGGCGTCGACGGCGTGGTGGTGCGGGTGCTGCGGCCGTGGGCCGGCGAGGTGATCGTGGTCACCGGCGAGCGCCGGGTCGAACTGACCCACGAGGCGGAGGGCCTGTTCACCGGCGTGCTGCCGGGTGCGCAGGTGCCCGACTATCGGCTGGAGGTTCGCTACGAGGACACCGAACTGCACACGGACGACCCGTACCGGTTCCTGCCCACCCTGGGCGAGTTGGACATACACCTGATCGCCGAGGGCCGGCACGAGCGGCTATGGGATGTGCTCGGCGCGCATGTGCGCTCGTACGAGACCCCCAACGGGCCGGTCGCCGGCACCTCGTTCGCGGTCTGGGCGCCGAACGCGCAGGGCGTGCGGGTGGTGGGCGACTTCAACTACTGGGACGGCATCGGGCACCCGATGCGCTCCCTCGGCTCGTCCGGGGTGTGGGAGCTGTTCGTCCCCGACGTCGGCGACGGCACCAAGTACAAGTACGAGATCCTCGGCCGGGACGGGGTGTCCCGGCAAAAGGCCGACCCGCTGGCCTTCGCGACCGAGCTGCCGCCCTCCACCGCGTCGGTCGTACACACCTCGACCTACTCGTGGTCGGACAAGGAGTGGTTGTCCAAGCGCGCCGAGGTCACCCACCACACCTCGGCGATGAGCGTGTACGAGGTCCATCTCGGCTCGTGGCGACCGGGCCTGAGCTACCTCCAACTCGCCGAGCAGTTGCCCGCCTACGTCGCCGAGATGGGCTTCACGCACGTCGAACTACTGCCGGTGGCCGAACATCCGTACGGGCCGTCCTGGGGCTACCAGGTGTCCTCGTACTACGCGCCCACGTCGCGGTTCGGCAGCCCCGACGAGTTCCGCCACCTCGTCGACGCGCTGCACCGCGCGGGCATCGGTGTCCTGGTGGACTGGGTACCGGCGCACTTCCCCAAGGACGCGTGGGCGCTGGCCCGGTTCGACGGGACGCCGCTGTACGAGCACCCGGATCCGCGTCGGGGCGAACATCCCGATTGGGGCACGCTGGTCTTCGACTACGGCCGCCACGAGGTGCGCAACTTCCTGGTCGCCAACGCGGTCTATTGGTGCGAGGAGTTCCACATCGACGGGCTGCGGGTGGACGCGGTCGCCTCGATGCTCTATCTGGACTACTCGCGCGAACACGGCCAGTGGGCGCCGAACCAACACGGCGGCCGGGAAAACCTGGACGCGGTGGCCTTTTTGCAGGAGATGAACGCGACGCTGTACCGGCGGGTGCCCGGCGTGCTGACCATCGCCGAGGAGTCCACCGCGTGGGACGGGGTGACCCGCTCCACCGACGGCGGCGGGCTCGGCTTCGGCTTCAAGTGGAACATGGGGTGGATGCACGACTCGCTGGAGTACATCCAGAAGGAGCCGATCCACCGGCAACATCACCACAACGAGATCACCTTCTCGCTGATGTACGCCTGGAGCGAGAACTACATCCTGCCGATCAGCCACGACGAGGTGGTGCACGGCAAACGCTCGCTGGTGGACAAGATGCCGGGCGATCGGTGGCAGCAGATGGCGAACGTGCGCGCCTACCTCGGCTTCATGTGGGCCCATCCGGGCAAGCAGTTGTTGTTCATGGGCTCGGAATTCGGCCACGGCGCCGAATGGTCCGAGGCCCGCGGCCTGGACTGGTGGTTGCTGGACCACGAGGAGCACCGGGGCATCCAGCGGCTGGTCCGCGACCTCAACGCGACGTATCGGGGCAAGCCGGCGCTGTGGACGCAGGACACCCGCCCCGAGGGCTTCTCCTGGATCGACGGTGGCGACGCGGCGTCCAATGTGTTGTCGTTCATCCGACACGGCGCGGCCGGCGATCAATTGCTCTGTGTGTGCAACTTCTCCCCGGTGGTCCGCGAGGGCTTTCGGGTGGGTCTGCCGCACGCGGGCCGCTGGCGTGAGGTGCTCAACACCGACGCGGACGGCTACGGCGGAGCCGACGTGGGCAACCAGGGCGAGATCCTGGCCGAGGACGTGGAGTGGCAGGGCCGACCGGCCTCCGCGTTGATGACGCTGCCCCCGCTGGCCACCGTCTGGTTTGTCCCCGAATAGCAGGTGACACACCTTCCGGGGGCCGACGTTCGATACGGAACGTCGGCCCCCGGAAACGTGACACTCCGACGAATCGTGAATTAGTGTCTTGCCTTCATGCCCCCGGGAGACGTCCTGTCCGGAAACTGCCGGGGGCCGTGCGACAGCCAGAGAGACACGGAACACGGGGGTGTTCTCACATGACGGCGGACGCGGGTACGGGATACAAGGCCCTTCCCTCGGACTTCAAGACGGCGGGCAAGGCCTTCACCGACGCGGGAAGGCGCGTCGGTGAGATACGAGCGACGCTCAAGACGTCCATCGAGGGCCTCGGCGAGTGCTGGGGCGACGACGATCTGGGCAACGGGTTCGCGAAGCAGTACAAGCCCGCCCGGGACAAGGTGCTCGAAGCGCTCGAAGCGCTCGCCAAGGGTCTCGGGGAGATCGGCAAGGTTCTGGACACGTCCGCCGCCAACTATCAGAAGACCGAGGACCACAACCGCGAGACCTTCGGCGGCAAGGCCTGATGGCGGTCGAAGCGGGGGAGATCGTCGAGAAGGTCCTCGAACTCCTGGTCGGTGTCGACTGGCCGGAGGGCGACGAGGACAAGTGCGAGGCGCTGGGCAATGCGTGGGAGCACGCCGCCGGTGAACTCGCCAAGGTCGCGGGGGACCTTGCCGCGGCGGTCACCAATCTCAACGCCGCCAACGAGGGCAAAGGCATGGAAGCCTTCCTTCGGATGTGGGACAAGCTGAGCAAGGGCGACAAGGCGTTCTTCCCGGCCCTGGAAGCGGCCTCCAAGGCGCTCGGCGGCGCGGCGGACGACACGAGTGACACCATCTACGCCACCAAGATCGAGTTCGTCACGATGGCGACCATCCAGGGCGCGGCCATCCTGGCCCAGATCGCGGCGGCCCCGATCACCCTCGGCATCACCGCCGGAACCGCCGCGGCCTCGACCGCCGCGCTGCGCTTCTCGTTCATGCAGGTGCTGCGCCGGATGCTGGGCCGGATCGAGGCGTCGATGGTGCGCCGGCTGCTCAAGAACGTCGCCCTCGAAGCACTCTCCGAGGTGCGCGACGACATCATCTCCCAGTTCATTCACATGACCTGGGGTTCGCAGGACGGTTACTCGATCAAGCAGACCGCGCTGGCCGCGGGCGGCGGCGCGGCCGGTGGTCTGGCCGCGATCGGCGTGAACGGCCTCGGCAAGAAGGTCTTCGGCGAGGGCGCCGAGCTGGGCATCAAGGGTGTCACCACCTCGCTCGCCTCCAACGTGAGCGCCGAGGTCGCCGGCACGCTGGCCACCGGCGGTCCGGTGAACTGGGAGACGTTCGCCAGTGGTGGCCTGGGCGGCGCGACCGACCACGGCGCGTCCAAGCTCGGCGACCGGGTGACCAACGCGTTCAACACCCCCGGCATCGACACGCCGAACCTCGGCGGGCCGAACCTGGGCACCAACGGGCCGGTGAGCGGCGGCAACAGAATCGATTCGACGCTCAATCCGAACGGTGGGAACTCCGGCAACGGCGGAGGATCGAACGGCTCGGATGGGTCCAACAGCTCGGGTGGATCGAACGCCTCGGGTGGGTCCAACAGTTCGGCTGGATCGAACGGGAACGGTTCCGGAAACGGCGGATCGACCGGGAACGGGAATCAGAACGGCGGCTCGTCGCACAACACGTCAGCGAATTCGGGGAACTCCGGAAATTCGGGGGACTCCGGGAACTCCGGCAATTCCGGAGGCAACTCCGGAGGCAACTCCGGAGGCAACTCCGGAGGCAACTCCGGAGGCAACTCCGGAGGCAACTCCGGAGGCAACTCCGGAGGCAACTCCGGAGGCAA
>NZ_JBEXCV010000014.1:60092-94428 GCF_040605455.1 Embleya sp. NPDC005575
CTCCGGGAACTCGGGTGGCCACGCCGGGAACGCCGGAAACTCGGGCGGCAACTCGGGCAATTCGGGTGGGAATTCCGAAGGCAACTCCGGCGGCAATACGGGCGGGGATTACAGGCCCACGCACACCCCGGTCGCGACCCAGAGCGCCTCGGCCGCAGCGCCGCCCGCGACGGACGCGCCGGCCGGAGTGACCGGCCACGGCAGCGACGCGCCGCGCGGCGTACCGAGCCACGACGGCGGCTCGTCGCAGAACAACACATACGTACAGGCGCCGCCGAGCGACGGCCGGCAGCCGGGTGGCATGCCCGGCACCGGCGGTACGCCGAGCGGTGGCAATACGCCTTCGATGGGCGGCTCGCCGTCCGTGACCGGTTCCCCCGGCCCGAGCGGCAGCCACGCCGGCGGCGGCGTACAGACCACGAGCGCGTCCACGAGCACCGCGCCCGGCACGAGCAGTTCGTCCTCGATCGGCTCGGCGTCGTCCACGACGCCTTCGACGTCCGGTCCGAGCACGACCACCAACGTGTCGACGACGAGCCCGGCGGCCGCCACGACCGCGGCGACGAGCACGGGTGCAAGCACGGCTATCGGTACCGGCCCGGGTGCGGGTTCCGCCCCGGCTACGACGGCCAACTCCGGTGGCAATAACGGAACTTCGGCTACAACGAACTCCGCCGCCACGCCGACTGCGACCCGTCCGGCGGGTGGCGCGACGCCGACGACCGGAGGCCCGACCACGGGTGCTTCGACCACGAGCGGCACCGGTCCGACGTCGCCGGGCACGGGCACGCCCAACTCGGGCCACCCGGCCACCGGCTCTCCGACCGGCGCAACACCGAACTCGACTACCTCGAACTCGGCTACACCGAACGGCACTTCATCCACCACCGGTACGCCGAACAGCACCTCCCCGGACCCGAGCCGCATTCCCGGGCAGCGGCAGGACAGCCCGACCGGTAACACCCCCGACCGTGCGACCGACCCGACCGGGACCGGACCGGACCGGACGCCGGGATCGACGACGGACGCGAATCCGAACAGCACGCCGGACACCGCGTCGGACACCGGACACCGGCCGGATCCGACGACGGACCACACCACGAGTCCGACGCCTGAAGGCGACACGGATCCGAACCAGGACACCCGGTCGGACCCGACCGCGGACCCGAAGCCCGACACGACACCGCAGACCCGGCCGGACCCGACGACCGATTCGACGCCGGAGACCCGGCCCGAATCCCGGCCCGACTCGACGCCCGACTCGACGCCAGACTCGACGCCAGACTCGACGCCCGAGTCCACCTCGGACACCCGGCAGGACCCGACCGGCGACACCACGCCGGAGCACCGGCAGGATGCCGCGTCGGACCCGACCGCGGAGTCGACTGCCGACCCGACCCCGGACACCCACCAGGATCCGAAGGTCGACCCGAGCCAGGACCCGGATCGGGACACCGGGCAAACCCCGGCCCGGGACACCGACCTCACCGCCGAACCGACGGTCGCCGGCCCCACCACCGACCCCACGCAGGACACCGCGCCGTCCCGGGACGGCGGCGGTCTCGGCATCCTGCACCTGACCCCGGCCGGCAGCCCGACGGGGCCGCGGCACGGCACGCCGACCGGCTCGGATCCGAACGGTCGAATCGACAACGCGGTGGGCGGCCTCGGCGACCGGATCCGCAATCTCTTCGGCCGAGGACCGAGCGCCTCGCCGGATACCGACCCGAGCACGCGCTCGGAGCCGAACCCCACCTACGCCTCGACTCCGTACGCGAACTCGCCGGCCACGACCGACGCGAATCCGCAGCCCGACCGGCCGGACTCGCCGCAGAGTCCGACCGGCCCGATCGCCGATCGGCCGCCGCTGAACGACGGCCGTCCGCTGTACGAGCCCGGCGGCCTGATGTCGCCGAGCGTGCGCGACCAGTCCGTGTTGAACGTCGCCGTCCCACGCAACGCCGACGGCACGCCGCAGGTGCACCCGGACCCGCGCGACGGCCACTGGTTCGCGGTGCAGAACGACGGCGGCACCCAGGTGCCCGGCCGCGACAACAACTGCGTGGACGGCGTGCTGGCTTTCGGCAACACCTGGTTCGGGCGTCCCGAGGTCGCCGCGCCGCGCATCCCGGGTGAGACGACCGGCGAGGTCGGAGCGCCGGAGCGGGCTCAGCGCGAGGTCGGCACGAACTGGACACCGCTCGCCCGGCGCCCGGACGGCAGCACCGACACCGCCGGTGCGTACGGCGACATCGAGGCACGGCTGCGCGATGCGGGCCCGGGCGCGATGACGTACATCGTCACGTCCAGGCCGACCGAACCGCGGGTGAATCCGGACGGCACCATCGAGACCGGCCAGGTCTCGCACGCGTGGGCCGCGATCAACGTGGACGGCGAAGTCCTGTGGGTCGACCCGCAGTCGGGCGAGGTCATGCCCGAGCCGTATCCGGACCAGAATCGGGTGTGGGCGATCGCCGTGGACGCGAACGCGCAGCCGATCGACATGTCGCTGCCGCCGGCCACGCAGCCGGCCGACCCGACCGCGGAACCCGCTCCGCAGCCGAACTCGCGGCAGCCGAACACCGATTCGACGCCGTCGACGGCACCGGAGCAGCACACCGGCACGCCGGACCCGACATCTCCCGACGGCACGCCCGACCCGACGGCCGACCGGACAACCAGGCTCGCGACGGACCCGACCGCCGACTCGCACCGGGATCCGGCCGGCGACACCACGGCCGACACCACTTTCGGCCCGACATCGGACACAACGCCGGGCGCCGACCCGAACGCGACTGCGGATCCGACGCCGGACACGACCCCTGACCCGACGACGGACACAAGCCCGGACCCGACGACGGAGCCGACGACGGAGCCGGCATCCGACGCCCGTCCGGACATTCGGCCGGACCCGACGCCCGACGACTCCGCCGACAGCTCTCCCGACGGCACACCGGAAGCCGGCTCGCATGCCGACCCGCGTCAGGACACCGCGCCGGATCCGTCCGCCGGCCCGATACCGGATGCGGACCCCGACCCGGCCCGGGACCGGGACGCGAGCCCGACGCCGGACGGACACACCGACCCCGCGCCGGACTCCACGCCGGATCCGACGCACGCGGACACCGCGCCCGACGCCACCCCCGACCGACCGGTCGACCAGGTGTCGGGCCAGACCTCCGACACGACGCCGGATGGGCACCCCGGTGCCGCCCCGGGCCAGGACACCGCGCCGAACCCCGACCCCGCCGGTCGGCCGGACCTGGCCTCCCGTGCGATCCAGGACGCGACGCCCACCCCGGCTCGGGACGGCAACGGCGACACCACCGTCGACGCGACTCCGCAGCCGGGCGGGCCGCTCACGACGCCCCCCGGCGCACCGGTGCGGCCGAATCAGGCCGGCCCGTTCCGCGGCACGGTCCAGCGCCTCGGCGACCGGATGCGCGATCTCTTCGGCCGCGGCCCGAACGTCGCGACCGGCCCGACCCACACCGGCCCGACGGCTCCCCCGCCGCACCAGCCCGGCCCGTACCACCAGAACACCAACGCACCGTCCCCCTACAACGGGACGCCGTACGGCAACGGCCCGAACGCAAACAACCCGTACGCGCAGCCCGCACCGCAGCACGCGGCACCGCACCCGGCCGGCCCGATGGCGAATCGGCCCCCGCTGTCCGCCGGGCGTCCGTACAACCAGCCCGGCGGTCTGCTTCCACCGAACTGGAGCGACGTCTCCGCGCTGAACAACGCCGTACCGCGCAACCCGGACGGCACCCCGGTCGTGCATCCGAACCCGCGCGACGGCCGCTGGTTCCGGCTACAGAACGACGGCGGCATGCACGTACCCGGCCGAGGTATCAACTGCCTCGACGGCGTCCTGGCCTTCGGCCGCACCTGGTTCGGCCGTCCGGAGGTGTCCGCGGCTCGCGTACCGGGTGAGGGCGACGGCGAGACCTATGGCATGGCCCGCGCGGCGCAGGAGACCAACGCACCGTGGACCCGGCTGGGACTCAACCCCGACGGCTCGAACAACCCCGGCGCGGCCTTCGCCCGGCTGGACGCGACGTTGCGTGCCTCGGGCCCCGGTTCGATCGCGTACATCGTCACCGAGTGGCCACCGCGGAACGAGGTGCAACCGGACGGCTCGATCAAGGTAATGCGATCCTCGCACGCGTGGGCCGCGGTCAACGTCGGCGGCGACATCATGTGGGTCGACCCGCAGACGAGCCAGATCATGCACCTGCCACACCCGAACGCGGTGAACGTCGACGCCATCGTGCTGGACCCGCAGGCGCGCCCGGTCCCCCTGTCCCCGCCGGCCACCCAGCCGGTCGCGACGCAGCCGGCTCCGCCGCACCACCAGCAACAGCAGCAGCAGCCGGTCAACCCATACAACCAGCAACCGATCCAGCCGGCCCCACACGTCCCACAGCCGCCACCGGCGCCGCACACGCAGCCGTACCAGCAGTCTGCTCCGCACCACCAGCAGCAGCCGGTACAGCCCGCCCCCCACAACCAGACGCCGGTCCAGCCGAACCCGCACAACCAGCCACTCCAGCAACCCGGCCCGTACAACCAGCCCGGCCCGCACCAGCAGCAGCCAGTGCAAAACAACTCGTACAACCAACAGCCGGTACAGCCGAGTCCGTACACCCAGCACCAGCAACAACCGCCGTACGCGCAGCCGCCGCACCAGCCTGCTCCCCACAACCAGGCCCCGGTGCAGCCCGGCCCGTACAACCAGCAGCAGCAACCCGGCCCGCACCAGCAGCAGCCGGTTCAGAACAACCCGTACAACCAACAACCGGTCCAGCCCGCGCCGCACCAGCAGCAACCCTTCCAGACCGGCCCCGTCCACCCCGCACCACACAACCAGCAGCCGTTCCAG
This sequence comes from Embleya sp. NPDC005575, assembly GCF_040605455.1. NCBI lineage: Bacteria > Bacillati > Actinomycetota > Actinomycetes > Kitasatosporales > Streptomycetaceae > Embleya > Embleya sp. NPDC005575. The sequence goes on from NZ_JBEXCV010000014.1 coordinate 64,981, forward strand.
ACCGGCCCGGTCCATCCGGCGCCGCACACCCCGCCGAACGTGGATCCGAACCCGGACCACACGTCCAACCCGGCGCCCGGCGACCTGCCGCAGAACGTCACGGGTCCGATGCCGGGCTCGGCACCGACTCCGATCGGGGGGCCGCCGCCCGGCAGCAACCCGAACGCAACGCCGGCCACCCCGCCGCCACCGCCGAGGCACGCCCAGAACAATCCGCCCGCTCCGATCGACACGACGCCGCCGCTGGCGTCGCCGATGCGGCCAAACCCGAGGCCGCTCGGCGAGCCCGCGACCACGGCGAGCCCGACCGGCGACCGACCGACCACGCACGACGGTCGGCGCGACGACATCGAGCGCGAGGTCGCCGCGTACATGGCGACCCGGCCGGCTGCGACGAATTTCGATCCGAACGCTGCGGCGAATCCCAACCCCACGCCCAATAACAACAACAGCACCACCCCCACCAACCCGAACCCGCCCAAGCCCGAGGACGTTCAAGGCGGCCAGTCGCCCTACGACCTCAACGTCACCCGAGACCCGTCCTTCATGGCGGACCGCTCGAACCTGACCTGGGACACCAATCGGGGCAACGCCGAGTTCGAGATGCCGCAGACCGTGCGTTCGAACAACCCGCACCCGGACACGGGCGCCCCGCCCCGGACCAACCTCGACCGGGCGAAGCTCCTTCGCGTGTTCGACGCGGCCGGGATCGACGCGCTCGTCAACCACCCGACACCCGAAGACCTCACCAGCGCCGAGCGGCAGGCCCGGGAAGAGTTCGACCGGCTGCTGCGCGCGGACGACGGGACATTGTTGACCGGGTCCGACCTGGCCGACCGCCGCAACGAGTTGGCCGCGCGCGGCCGGGACATGACCGGCACCGGCCGATTCCCGATCAACTCGGGTTACGCCGGTCAGATAGTGCACTTCGCGAGCCCGACGCTGGACAACCATTTCCCCGACGGCGTCTACATCAACCTCCAGGGCTATCCGGACTTCACGCCGTATGCGGTGCGCACGATCAATCTCCCGCATACCGTCGTCGCACCGCCCAAGCGCAGTGATTTCCCGCCCGGCCGGCAGGGTACGAAGAATTTCAAGGACGCTCGCGCCGATGCGAACGACAAACAGCGCAAGCTGGATATTGCGCAGGCCAATGCCGAATTCCGGCGCGATCCGATGTGGGCCACCGCCCGGCCCGGTCGCAGCGCACCGGGATATGTCTGGCATCACGTCGAGGGCACACGCACCATGATGCTCATACCGTTCGCAGTACACTACGCGGTGAAACATCACGGTGGGATCGCCAGCGCCATGGCCCCCAATACCTCGACCGGCAACCCGGGAGTCTAGCAGTGACCGTCGAATTGACGCCGCGAGGAACACTCTCGGAAGCAGCCCTGCGCGAACTCGAAGGGAAACTCGGGTTCGCCCTGCCGGCCGAATATCGGGCCTGGTTGGCCGCGACCAACGGGGCTGATTTCCCAGTCGCCGCCCAGCTCATGCCACACGGCCTGGATCCCGAGGACGATCTCTACGGATATCGAACCGGTGGGGATCTGCAGACCGAGTTGCTCTACGCCCACGGCTATTGCCGGGATGTTCTCACCCTGGATTATCTGCCGGTCACCCGACTCACCACCGGAATCGTGGCGATCAAGGTCACCGAACCGGAATCCGGGTCGCTCTGGTACTGGAGCGAATCAACGCTCGACACCGACGAGGAATACACGCCGGAATATATCTCGGCCAACAATCTGCGCAAGGTGGCCGATACATTCGCTCGATTCCTGGAACTTTGGGAGATCGATCCGACCTCCCCGTTCCTGGATTCCGAGTCCTGAGGTGGGAGCGATGACACAGCGCCCCGCCTCGGCGGAATACCGGACATGAAGGAGAGGACCGTAGCATGACCGACACCGGCACCGAGCACGGCGGCTCTCCGGCCGCCGAATTCGCGGGTTCGATCGTCGATTTCGGCCGCACGTCGCGCAGCCGGGTATACCCGGACGGTATCTTCGTCGACCTGTACGGATTCCCGGACTTTCTGCCGTATGCACGGGCGGTGATCGAGACCGGCCCGGTACCTCCGGGCCTGGGCATCGACGAGGCCCGGGTCACCGACGTACTCGCCGCCAACCTTGTGACGGCCGGCACCGGCGACCCGCTGTACGCCGACGTGGTCGAGACCGCGACCCCGCGCGGGTGGACCTGGCACCACGCGCCGCACGAGCGCCGACTCCACCTGGTCCCGGTCGACGTCAAGAACGCCCTCCGGCACCACGGCGGCGTGGCCACGATGACCGTCGACCGGGATCGCACCGGTCTGTGGAGCCCGGCCGAGCAGGCCCGGGTGCCGGCCCGTCTGCAGGTGGGCCGGCCACTCACCGACGCCGACCTGACCCACCTGGAGAACAAGTACCTCAAGTACCGACTCCCGGACGCCTACCGTGCATTGCTGATCGACAACGGCGGCGGCGCGCCGCCCCGACCGGCCGTGCACATGCGCCACGGATTCGTGCTGGACCAGCAGTTCCTCAACCTCTACGGCGAGTACGACCCCTACGATCTGCTCGACACCGCGGGCCGCCTCACCGATCGACTGACCGCCGATTTCCTGGCCGTCGCGTGGGTGCAGGGCGGTGCCCTGGTGCTCAAGACGCAGGGGACGGACGCCGGTTCGGTCTGGTACTGGGACAACGACGACCGGTACGCGCGACAGGGTGACTCCCCCGAGGCGACCGTCGCCCTGCTGTCCCGGCTCGCCGACGACGTCACCACGCTGCTGACCGACGAGCTGATCCAAGTGCCCGGCGAACTGGACGAGATCGCCCGCACCGCGGTTGCCGGCGGGCACTACCGACCGGTCGTCGCCGACCGCGCGGGTACGGGTCTGCCCGCCGACCTGCGCCCCTGACGCGGCATCACGAAGGGAACGGACGAAGACTGATGTTCGACAATCTGCTGCCGCCCGGCGTCGGTGCGGCGTTGCAACGCCCCGACATGGAGCCGATGACGGCGGTCAGCGCACACACCGCGATCGTGGACCTGCACCCGGCCGTGGCCGCGCTGCTCGACCGCACCGGGCCCGAGATGCGCTCGGTGTTCCACGGGCGGTGCCCCGACGCCCTGTTGTTGTCCCAGGTCGCCGTCGAGGCCGAGGCATCGTTGGCCGCCGAGGGCACGCACGACCCCGATCACGAGGTCGTGCTCGACCGGATGCGACACCTGCTCCGCGGCGCGGCGCTGGCCGCGATCCTGCTGCGCGAGCCGAACGACCCCGCGCACGAACGGCCGATCCCGCCCTGCTCGTCCTGCGCGCCCGCGCTGGCGGACCTGGGGGTCACGATCCTGGAGGTGCCCGCGTCATGAGCAATCGCTTCCCCGAGGCCGTGGTCCAGGCCCTCACGGCCACCGGCTGGCAGCCCGGCGTCCATATCCCGGAAGAGGAGCTCCTGCGCTGGTACCGGGCGTTGGGCACCGCCGGCATCGACGTCCCGCCGAGCGCGATCAAGGCGCTGTGGGAGTTCGGCGGGATGACGGTGCATCAGTACGGCCCCGGCGTGGACATGTCCCGGATGCCGTTCCGGATCGACCCGCTGGTCGGGCTGTACGCGGGCGACCTGCTCGCCGGGTACGGCGCGGCGCTGGGCCGGCCGCTCACTCCGGTCGGTGAATACGACCTGGGCCGCGGCCGGTTGGCGATGGACCCGCGCGGTGCGGTCTACCTGTGGTGGGGCGATCTGTGGCACGTGGCCGACACCTTCGACGGCGCGTTGATCGCGCTGATCGAGGGCCGCCGGCCGACCCGCCTGGACCTGGCACCGGCCGACGCGCCGCTGCCGCCGCGGCCGATCGACGAGCGCGAGGCCCGGGACAAGGCCCGTCGGCACGTGGTCGGCGGCGGTCCGAACGCGCCGACCGACTTCGTGATGACCGAGTTCGAGTACGGCTGGCTGGTCCAGGCGATCTACGCGGACCCCGACCCGATGGCCCACGTCGGCGCGGGTCAGTGGATCGTGGACCGCCGCAACGGCCGCGTGACGCTGTGGCCGAGTCTGCCCACCGAGAACGTCCTGGCCATGTTCCGCGAACGCTACGTGGACGCCTAGACCCCGTCCCGCGGCCACGAACGGCGATGCGCCCCGGAACCGGGTGGGTTCCGGGGCGCATCGGCTCGGCTCGTCGGCTACTTCACGTTGGGCTTGTTGATGCCGTAACCGGGAATGTGCAGCTTGCCGCCCAACTGGGCGTACATCGCGCTCTCGACGTTCGTGAAGAACACGAGCGGGACGTTGATCGGCGGCGGGCTCTCGGGCGTGAACGTGATCGGGATGATCCCGAAGATGTTGCCCTTGAGGTACTTCACGTACATCGTCGTCGGAATGTCGGCGTCCATCCAGGACTTGCTGCCCTCGTCGGACGAGATGACGACGTCCTTGCCACCCGCCTCCTTCACCGTCATCGACATGTTCCAGATGTCGATGCCCTTGGACACGGTGAACTTGAGCGCGTTCTCCTCGCCGCCCGCGAGGGTCTTGACCTTGACCACACCCTCGTAGTTCAGCCCGGCCATGGCCAGCAGGCTGGACTTCAGGACCAACGGGTCGACCGCGACCGGCGGGAGTCCGCCGCCGCCCTTGGCGTTCACGGGCCCTTGAACCGGGCACGGGAAGGGCGTCTTGCCGCCCTTCGGCACGGCCGATGACGAGGTGGCCGACGGTTTGGCCGATGTCGCCGAGGGCTTGGCCGAAGGCTTGCCGAATGCCGTCGCGGGAGGCATCGACGCCGGTGCCGAAGATGTGGCGGCCGACGGTTCGGCCGCCGGGGCCACCGCCGGCGGAGCCGACGCCGGAGCGGACGGCACCGTCGAAGGCTTGTTGATCCCGGGCAGTCCGAGTCCGGGCAATTCGGGCAGCTTGAGTTCCGGCAGCTTGAGTTCCGGCAGTTTCAACTCCGGCAGCTTGAACTCGGGCGCCTTGGTCGTCGGCACCGTGCTCTCCGGCGCCTTCGGTGCCACGACCCGGCCGTCGGCCGCCGGGCTCGGATCCGCCGCGGGTCGGGTCGCCTTGCCGGCGGGGGTCGAACTCGCCGACTTGGCGGACGCGGTGCTCGGCGCCGCGCTCGACGTACTCGGCGCGGGCGAAGCGCTCGACGAGGTCGCGGGACTCGCCGAGACGCAGGGCCCGTCCGAGTACGGGTTGTCGGGCAACGGATCGCTGGGCGACGCGTTCGCGATCCCGACGACGCCCACCACCCCGACCATGGCCGTCGCGATCACCGTGAGTGCCGTCCGCGGCGAGACGGCCCCTCGGACACTGTCACCGGGCCGGTCGGTCTCCGACCCGGTCGGTGCTTCCCCCGAGGCATCGGGGTCCTTCCCGTTCATCGCCCTGGCCAGAAAACCGTCCTCCACGAGCGTGTCGTCCGGCGCGCGCCGATCACCGTCGCCGCCCTCGCCGCCTTCGCCACCCTCGTCGTCGGAGTGCTCGTCGTCCGGCGCGTCCGGTGGCAGGTAGACCCAGGAGACCGCGAGCGTGCCGCCGATCAAGCCGAACAGCATGCCCACGACGAACCCGCCGAAGGTCGCGACGATGAACGACACGAGCGACACCAGGATCACGAAGATCCCGATGTATACCCGGGCTTGTGGCGTGACCCAGATGGCGATGCCACACATGATCAGGATGGCGCCGATGAACACCGCCGAGACCCCGCCGAACTGCTGGAGTTGCACGGTCACGTCACCGGCGTCGAGTGCCGCGTAAGGCGCCCACAGAATGGGTCCGGCAGCCAGGATGCTGAACAGTCCGGCCCAGAACGGCCGAGCTCGCCGCCAGGTCCGGAACGCCTGCCACCCGCGCCCGAACGCGTTCGAGGGCGGCTGTTCTTCGGTCACGAATTACTCCCTGGAGTGGTGCTCCGCATTGGCCGAACGGCCGCGGGCAGGAGGCCCGCCCGCAGCCGACGGCAGGTCAGAAGCACTCCTTGCTGCCGCCCCCGACGGTGAGGTGCAGGTCCTTCAGGTAGAACTGGCCGGCCTGGACCAACCACGCCGTCTGCTTGACGTTCGTGAACTTGGCGTGGTCGGCCTGCTGGCCGAACATCGTCGGCTCACCGTTGCCGCCGACCTTGGGGCCCTTGGCCCAATCCGACGAACCCTGGGCCATCGTCGAGGCGTCGACGCCGATGTCGATGTTGGTGAACTCGGCGTCGCCGTCGAGTCCGTCCATCGACAGCCGCATGTCCTTCGCCGTGGCGGGTTGGTCGCCGCCGCCGGCCTCGATGCGCAGCACGACACCGAACGCGTTCACCGACTGACACAGTTTGGTGATCTTGGCGTCGCCGATCGCCGCGGTGGCGACCGGAACGATCTTGCCGTTCTTGGTCTCGTAGTGACCGCCGTACTGCGAGAACTGCGTGGCATCCAGTTCCGCGGCCGAGACCTTGAAGCTGCCACCCGAGACGGTGATGTTGACCGGCACGGCGCCGCTCGCGACACCCGCGAACATGCCGACGGTAAGGGCCGCGACCGGTATGAGCGTGATGCCGAACCGCTTCCAGCGAGTCTTGCCGCTACCCGCCTGAACCTTCTTGTCCATGGTCCTCCTCGGGACAGAGTCCCCTCCTCATGCGGACCAGGGCCGCACGTGGCGGGGCATGGAGGGAGGGCCTGCCTGTCCTGGGACGGACCGGCACGGCCTGGATGGGGAGGTCCGCGTCCGAGCCACCGACCGGCTGCCGGGGCGAATGGGACACGGATCGAGCGGCCCGATCATCTTTCACGACCGGGTCGGCACACAAGAGGTTCGTTACCGACGAGTAACGCCGACTTCGGGACGGCACCCGCCACCGGATCACAGCGCGGCATCGACACCATCATCAGGTGATCCGATTTCGCCGCATAGGTCCGCTGACGAGTCACCCGTAGGTCACCAAATGCCACACAGGGCTAGGGAAATGACCCTTGGTCAAAGATGGGTAAAGACAAGCCCCGGCCGCTCTCGACCACGAGAACGACCGGGGCTTCATCGACAAACAAAGGGTCCGACGCGGGATCGGAAGAGACAGGATCAGAAGAGCACGCCCGCGAGCGCCATCCGCGCCTTGGGCACCCTCGGGTCGTCCGCGCCGACGATCTCGAACAGTTCGAGCAGATGCAGACGCGCCGTGTTCCGGTCGTCGCCCGCGGTGCGCCGCACGGTCTCCACGAGTCGGGCGAACGCCTCGTCCGCCCGGCCGTCCAGGACGTCCAGGTCGGCCGCGAGCGTCTGCACCGCGACGTCGTCCGGAAACTCGGCGGCATCCACTCGGGCCTTGTCCGCGTCCACGCCCTGGGTGCGCAGCAGGAGTTCGGTGTTGATCAAACCGAGCTTGGCCTCGGCGTGTGCCGGGTGGTCGGAGAGCACGTTGCGGAACGCCTGGGCCGCGCCGTCCAGATCGCCGGCCTCCAGCGCCTCGTCGGCGGCCGCGAGCAGCGGATCGCCGGCGGGCTCCTCCTCCTCCTCGACCTCGGCGGGAGCACCGACGGGCTCGCCGTCGACCACGACGCCGGTCAGGCCGAATCGCTCCTCACCGAGTTGCACGAGTTGGTCCAGCACCTGCCGGGCCTGCTGCTCGGGTACCACGCCCTGGAACAGCGGTGCGAGTTGGCCACCCAGGACCGCCATCACGGCGGGGATGCCCTGAATGCCGAACTCCTGGGCGAGACGCGGGTTGGCGTCGACATCGATCTTGGCGAGCACGAAGCGGCCGGCGTATTCCTCGGCCAGACGCTCCAGCAGCGGGCTCAGCTGTTTGCACGGCTGGCACCACTCGGCCCAGAAGTCGATCACGACGGGAGCCTGTTGGGAGAGCGCGAGCACCTCGGTCTCGAAGGTGGCCTCGGTGACGTCGATGACGACCCGTTGGGCACCGGACGCGGCGGCGGGCTTCCCGGCCGGCGCGGCGGCACGCTTGGCGGCGTTGTCGGCGGCGGCCTTGACCGCACCGAGGTCGACTACTCCGCGCATGGACATGTTCCGTGGCTGCATGTAGACATCTTCCCCCGAGAGCAAGCCGAACGATGCACGGGGCGACCCACGGGTGCACGTCGAAGTCTCGTCGCGTCCCGGTCCCCGCAGGATGCGGGCCCCGGGACGGACGACGACCCTTGACGGGTCGTCAGTCGCGATCGTGTGCTCGAATCCCCATCCAGGCACCGCGATTCGCTACGGCTCGTAGCGTAAGGGGAGCGTCGGGAAGAATGCGACCGTAGGATCCGTAATGGCGGATGTGAGTTGCACCACCGCCGGGCACCGTACCAGCCGGTAACATGACCGGCCGTGTACGAGGAATCGGCTTCAGGCCAGGCGGACGGCCCGCCCACGCAGCGTAAGGGACGCCCGCGCAGCACCACCGCGGACGACGCGATCCTGGATGCGGCGCGCTCGTTGCTGGCCGACGGCGGATGGGCCGGATTGACCATGGGGGACGTCGCCGCGCGGGCGGGCGTGGCCAAGACCACGCTGTACCGCCGCTGGCACTCCAAGCACGATCTGGCCATCGCCGCGGTCGCGGAGATGCTGGGCACCCTCGACCTGCCGGATCAGGGTCCGGATCTACGTGCGGACATCGAGGACGTGGTCCGCCGCTTCGCCGCGCTGCTGGGCCGCCCGGAGATGCGCACGGCCCTGATGGGCCTGGTCGCCGACTCCACCAGCGACCCGGCCCTACGGCGACGCATCCGCGAAGAGGTCGTCAACCCCCAAAAGCGCCTCGTCGTCGAGGGCCGCACCCGCGCCAAGGCCCGAGGCGAAATCGCCACCCCCGACGACATAGACGTCGACCTGATCTTCGACGTCATCGCCGGCACGGTGGTCCAACACATCCTGGTCAGCGCCGAACCCGCCTCCGACACGTGGGTCCAACACTTCACCACCTTCGTAGTCACCGGCATGCTCCCCCACCCCACCCAACCCACCCCCGAGCCCCCAGCCCGCCCGCCACTTGAGGCCAAGTAGCCCGCCCGGCGCTTGAGGGCAACCAGCCTGCCCGGCGCTTGAGGGCAACCAGCCCGGCCGGCGCTTGAGGCCAAGTAGCCCGCCCGGCGCTTGAGGCCAAGTAGCCCGGCCGGCGCTTGAGGCCAAGTAGCCCGCCCGGCGCTTGAGGGCAACCAGCCCAGCCGGCGCTTGAGGCCAAGTAGCCCGGCCGGCGCTTGAGGCCACCTTGCGCCGCCGGGCTCAAGTGCGCTTGAGGCCACCGAAACCGCAGGCGAACCCAAGCCGCCCCATCAAAACCGCGCCGGCTCCGTATATGTGCCCCACTCCTCCCGAAGGACCCCGCAAATCTCCCCGAGCGTCGCCTCCACCCGAGCCGCCGCCAACATCGGCGGCACCAGATTCCCCGAGCCCCGCGCAACATCCCGCATCGCAGCCAACGCCGCGGTCACCGCCGCCTGATCCCGCCCACCCCGCCGCGCACCGAGCGCCGACACCTGGTCCCGCTCGACCTCGTGGCTGACCCGCATGATCTCCAGGTCACCGGTCACCGAGCCCTCGTGGCAGTTGACCCCCACCACACGCTTGTCGCCCTTCTCCACCGCCCGCTGGTAGCGGAACGCCGACTCGGCGATCTCCCCGGTGAACCACCCGTCCTCGATGCCGCGCAGGATTCCCGACGTCATCGGCCCGATCGGGTGCGGTGACGTCTCGCCCAGCTCGCGGATCCGCGCGAATGTCGCCTCCGCCTCGGCCTCCAGCCGATCCGTCAGCGCCTCGACGTACCAGGACCCGCCCAGCGGGTCGGCCACCGCCGCGACCCCGGTCTCCTCCATCAACACCTGCTGGGTGCGCAGCGCGATCTCCGCGGCCTGCGCGCTGGGCAGCGCCAGCGTCTCGTCCAGCGCGTTCGTGTGCAGCGAGTTGGTGCCGCCGAGCACCGCCGCGAGCGCCTCGACCGCGGTGCGTACCACGTTGTTGTACGGCTGCTGCGCGGTCAGCGAGACGCCGGCCGTCTGGGTGTGGAAGCGCAGCCACTGCGCCTTCGCGGTCTTGGCGCCGTACACGTCGCGCATCCACCGCGCCCAGATCCGGCGCGCCGCGCGGAACTTGGCGATCTCCTCGAAGAAGTCCACGTGCGCGTCGAAGAAGAACGACAGCCCCGGCCCGAACACGTCCACGTCCATGCCGCGCGACAGGCCCAGTTCGACGTAGCCGAAGCCGTTGGCCAGCGTGTACGCGAGCTCCTGCGCAGCCGTCGCACCGGCCTCGCGGATGTGGTAGCCGGAGACCGAGAGCGGCTTGTACGCCGGGATCTCGGCCGCGCAGTACTCCATCAGGTCGCCGATCAGGCGCAGATGCGGCTCGGGAGCGAACAGCCACTCCTTCTGCGCGATGTACTCCTTGAAGATGTCGGTCTGCAGCGTGCCGTTGAGCGCGCCGATGTCCACGCCCTGCCGCTCGGCCGCGACCAGGTACATGCAGAACGCCGGCACCGCCGGACCCGAGATGGTCATCGACGTGGTCACGTCACCCAGCGGGATGTCGCGGAAGAGCACATCCATGTCGGCCGCCGAGTCCACCGCGACGCCGCAGTGCCCGACCTCGCCGAGCGAACGTTCGTCGTCGCTGTCGCGGCCCATCAGGGTCGGCATGTCGAACGCGACCGACAGGCCGCCGCCGCCGTTCGCCAAAATCATCCGGTAACGCTCGTTGGTCTGCTCGGCGTTGCCGAACCCGGCGAACTGCCGGATGGTCCACGCCCGGCCTCGATAGCCGGTCGGGTAAAGACCGCGGGTGTAGGGAAATTCGCCCGGCCAGCCGATCCGTTCGAAGCCCTCGTAGGGCTGGTCGGCAGGCGGCCCGTAGACCGGCTCTACCTCGAGTTCGGACAGGGTGGTGCGGCGCATGCCCTCGTTGCGGACCTTGTCGTACCGGTCCTGCCAGCGCCGCCGACCCTCTTCGATGTCCTCGGTGTTCACGTGGCTCCTGTCCGCTGCCGTCGTCGTAGGACCCATTCCCGCGCGGCACAAGAAAATTACTAGGACGTCCTAGTAAATGTCCACGACCTCGAACCCGACCCCCCGAAACTCCACCCCGAAAGCGATGCCGGAAACCGACCCCGGAAACGCCGAAGCCCCCGACGGGACGTCGGGGGCTTCACAAGCACGCGGACCCGGGGCACGAGGCCCGCCGGCGACCGCTCAGGCGGCGGCCGGCGCGGCGGCCGGCTCGACCAGCTTGTGCTTCATCTTGTAGTCGAAGACGAACGGGCCGAACGGCGGGATCGCCGCGATGAAGGCGAGCAGCGTGGTCTTGTTGTCCCACGACAGCTTGGTGCGCACGTCCATCAGGGCCAGCAGGTACAGGATGAACATCACCGCGTGCAGCAGGCCCAGCGGCATGACCAGGTTGATGTCCGAGATCCGGCTCAGCAGCGAGCCGAAGACGAGCAGGAGCAGGAACGAACAGCCCTCGGCGATCGAGATCACCTTGAAGCGGCCGACAGCGGTGGAAAGCATGGGGGATCCTCGGGGGAAGCGGATACGAAACGGGCTGACTGCGAGCCGACGACGCGTGCCGACCATGCGGACCGGGCAGACGGGGCGGCTGGGGGCGGACGGCTCAGGCGGTGGCACCGGCGGTTTCGAGCCCGCGCTCCCGCACCGCCTCCACGGCCTTGCGCTCGGCGAAGAACGACGCGAGCGGGATCGTGCCGGCGACCATCATCAGCAGCATGCGCTCGAACTTCCACTTCATCTTGCTGCTGAGATCGAAGGTGACGACCAGGTAGATCATGAAGAGCAAGCCGTGTGCCTGGCTGACGTAGAGCGTCGCCTTCTCGCCCGTGTCGAACCCGTACTTGAGGACCATGCACAGGCACAGGACCAGGAGCATGCACCCGGTGATCCAGGCCATCACCCGGTAGCGGGTCAATACGACAGGCTTCACGGCAGCACCTTCGGTAACGGCGGCTTCGACGACCTCGTCGACCGCTTTTCACAATGGCGCATGCAGCTTACGTCGCCACCACCGGGGTCCCCGAATCCGCCCCTCCCTACCGTTATGTGCCGACCGGTACGTGCCGACCACGCGCCGGCCGGGTCGCACTCCGGGTCGCGCTCCGGCTACGCGTCGGCCGAGTCGCGCTCCGCGTGGATCGGCGCCGGCACCGAAGCGCCGTCCGCTGCGGGCTCCTCGATCCGGAAGTCGCCCGCGTCCACTCGCAACACCCGCAGCAGGTCGAACAACTGGGCGCACTGCTCGGGGGTGTACGCGCCGAGCCCGAACTCGCGCGCGGTCAGGTCCCGCGTGGCCCGCTCGGTGACGTCGCGGCCCTTGTCGGTGATCACCGCGAGCACACCCCGCCCGTCACGCGGATTCGGCCGGCGGGCGACCAGTTCGGCCTGCTCCAGGCGGTCGATCGTGTTGGTCACACTCGTCGGGTGGACCATCAGCCGCTCACCGATCCGAGACAGCGGCAACGAGCCGGTCCGGCTGAAGGTGAGCAGTACCAGTGCCTCGTAGCGGGCGAAGGTCAACCCGTACGGCTTGAGCACCGCGTCGGCGCCCGCGAGCAGGATCTGCTGGGCGCGCATGATCGAGGTGATGGCGACCATCGGCGGGCACTCCCCCCAGTGCTCTCGCCAGTGCTCGTCGGCACGCGTGATCGGATCGAAGGGGAGATTCAGTGGCTTCGGCACGGGCCGAGCGTAGTGGAGGTTACCCATCGGTCACGTGGCTGTCTCACGTCTCGCGCATACCCCCGCACGTATGCCCACCACCGGCTGTGATCGCCGGCACGCGACGCGCCGCGGCGAACCGCCCGACAACCAAAAGGTCATTCAAGCTTCAACTACGTTCGGTATTCTCGATACATGACCGAAGCCGAGCCCAGGTGGCTGAGCGATGAAGACCAGTGCGTCTGGCGCCAGATCATCGCCGTGATCAACATGCTGCCGCCGCGGTTGGAGCGTGAACTCCAGCGCACGCACGGGTTGTCCCTGCACGACTACCAGATCCTGGTCCAGCTCTCCGAGCACCCGGATCGGGAGGTACGGCTGAGCGATCTCGCCGAGGCGACCCAGCAGTCCAAGAGCCGACTCTCGCACCAGATGACCCGGATGGAGAACGCCGGCCTGGTGGTGCGCCGCAACTGTCCCACCGATCGACGCGGTGCCTTTGCGGTGCTCACCGAGGAGGGTTGGCGAGTGCTCGAAGCCGCGGCGCCCACGCATGTGGAAAGCGTCCGCGAGCACCTGATGGACGTGATGACGCCCGCCCAGAAGCAGGTCGTCGGCGAGGCATTCGGCACGGTGGCCGACAAACTCCGCCCGCCCGCCCGCACCACGGCGTGCCCGTCGCCGAACCAACCCTGACAACCAGCCCGCCCACCCAACGAGCACCCACCGCGCCCCCACCCCGAACGGCACCGAATCCAGCCCGTCCGGCGTTCGAGAACAACGCTCCGAGCCCGCCCACCCAACGAGCACCCACCGCGCCCCCACCCCGAACGGCACCGAATCCAGCCCGTCCGGCGCTTGAGGACGACGCTCAAGCTTGGCCGCCCAGACGACCGGAGGCCGACCCATCAGCCTGTCCGGCGTTTGAGGACGACAAGCCGAAGTCGGCCCACCCCACGACCGGGCCGGGCCGACTCGGGCCCGCGACCGACCCCCTAGCCCCCCAGCCCCGCGATCAACTCGTCCGCAGCCGCATACGGATCCAAATCCCCCGAAAGCACCCGCCCGGCAAGCGCGTCGAGCCGCAGGCCCCCCCGCAGGTCGCCGATCCGCGCCCGCAGCGCGGTGACCGCGATCGCCTCGACCTCGTCGGCCACCCGGCGTTGCCGCCGCCGGGTCAGCTCGCCGCCGGCCTCCATCCAGGCCCGGTGCTTCTCCAGCGCCTCGACCACCTCGTCCACCCCCTCGCCGCGCGAGGCCACCGTCTTGACGATCGGCGGACGCCAGTCCCCGGGGCCGCGCACCTCGCCCAGCGAAAGCATGTGGCCGAGCTCGCGCGCGGTGGTCGCCGCGCCGTCCCGATCCGCCTTGTTGACCACGTACAGATCGCCGATCTCCAGGATCCCGGCCTTGGCCGCCTGGATCCCGTCGCCCATCCCAGGCGCGAGCAGCACCACCGTGCTGTCCGCCATCGAGGCGATCTCCACCTCGGACTGGCCCACCCCGACGGTCTCCACGATCACCACGTCGCAGCCCGCCGCGTCCAGCACACGCAGCGCCTGCGGGGTGGACCAGGACAGCCCGCCCAGGTGCCCGCGCGAGGCCATCGAGCGGATGTACACCCCGGGGTCGGTCGCGTGGTCCTGCATCCGCACCCGGTCACCGAGCAGCGCACCGCCGGAGAACGGCGAGGACGGGTCCACCGCGAGCACGCCCACCCGCCGGCCCAGCCGGCGATAGGCGCTCACCAGCGCGGTGGTGGAGGTCGACTTGCCCACGCCGGGCGATCCGGTCAGCCCGATCACGTACGCGTTGCCGGCCAGCGGCGCGAGCGCGGCCATCACCTCGCGCAGCTTCGGCGACGCGTCCTCGACCAGCGAGATCAACCGGGCGACCGCCCTCGGCTTGCCCTCCCGGGCCTGGGCCACCAACGTCGCGACATCCATCCCCGACCTCATGCGCCACCGCTTCCCTGCTCGGATATGCCGAAACGACCCCGGAGTCGGCGCGGCGCCACACCGGGGTGTGCGCCACGCGACTCCGAGATCGTTTCAGGTGGGTGTATCACCGGGAACCGCCCGGTCGGCGCCACCCGCCGAACGGGTGCCCGGGCCCGGCGCCGCGACCGGACCGGTTCAGTTGCCCGGGACCGTGATGATCAGCGCGTCGCCCTGGCCACCGCCGCCACACAGCGCCGCCGCGCCGGTGCCACCACCGCGCCGCTTGAGTTCGAGCGCCAGGTGCAGCACCACGCGGGCGCCGGACATGCCGATCGGGTGACCCAGGGCGATCGCACCGCCGTTGACGTTGACCTTGTCGGTGCCGACCCCGAGGTCGCGCATCGACTGCACGGCCACCGCCGCGAACGCCTCGTTGATCTCGATCAGGTCCAGGTCCTCGACGCTCAGGCCCTGCTTGCCCAGCGCGTGCTTGATCGCGTTCGAAGGCTGCGACTGGAGCGAGTTGTCCGGGCCCGCGACGTTGCCGTGCGCGCCGATCTCGGCCAGCCACTCCAGGCCCAGTTCCTGGGCCTTGGCCTTGCTCATCACCACGACGGCGGCGGCGCCGTCGGAGATCTGCGAGGCCGAGCCCGCGGTGATCGTGCCGTCCTTGGTGAACGCCGGCCGCAGCTTGCCCAGCGACTCCGCGGTGGTGTCCGGACGGACCCCCTCGTCGGTGGCGAACACGATCGGCTCGCCGCGCCGCTGCGGGATCTGCACCGGCACGATCTCGGCGTCGAAGACACCGTTCTTCGCGGCGGCGGCGGCCCGCTGGTGGGACAGCGCCGCGACCTCGTCCTGCTCCGCGCGCGAGATGTTCAGCTTGCCGTTGTGGTGCTCGGTCGACTCACCCATCGGGATGTTTTCGAACGCGTCGGTCAGGCCGTCGTAGGCCATCGCGTCGAGCATCTCGACCGCGCCGTATTTGAAGCCCTCGCGCGACTTCGGCAGCAGGTGCGGGGCGTTGGTCATGGACTCCATGCCGCCCGCGACCACGATGTCGAACTCACCCGCGCGAATCAGCTGGTCGGCCAGCGCGATCGCGTCCAGGCCGGAGAGACAGACCTTGTTGATGGTGAGGGAGGGCACGTTCATCGGAATGCCGGCCTTGACCGACGCCTGGCGGGCGGGCATCTGCCCGGCGCCCGCCTGGAGCACCTGGCCCATGATCACGTACTGGACCTGGTCCCCGGTGATGCCCGCGCGCTCAAGCGCGGACTTGATCGCGAAGGCGCCGAGGTCGGTGCCGGAGAAGCCCTTGAGGGATCCGAGCAGACGACCCATGGGCGTGCGGGCCCCGGCGACGATGACAGAACCGGCCATGAGGGTGGCCTCCACAACTTTATGGTCGGGGTGCCATCGCCAGGCGGTCCGGACGACGTGCGGCATCCCCGCGACGGACGTGAAGTTGTTCCGGAACCTACCCGGAAGGGCCGCGACCGTGGCAGGGGGCTCCGATGTGACGGAACCCACCATCTCGGGCTGCCCACACCGAGTGTGCTCTCGCCCATAGTCTCGTTTGGACGGGCCGGGTATCTACCAGCAGGTAACCCGGGTACTTCCCACAGGCCTTTGGAGGCCATGGTGCTCACGCGTATCGACCACATCGGCATCGCCTGCCACGACCTCGACGCGACGGTGGCGTTCTACACAACGACCTACGGTTTCGAGGTGTTCCACACCGAGGTCAACGAGGAGCAGGGCGTCCGCGAGGCGATGCTCAAGATCAACGAGACCTCGGACGGCGGTGCCTCCTACCTCCAGTTGCTGGAGCCCATCCGAGAGGACTCCACCGTCGCGAAGTGGCTCGCCAAGAACGGCGAGGGCGTGCACCACATCGCCTTCGGCACCGCCGACGTCGACGCGGACTCGGCCGCGATCAAGGACAAGGGCGTCCGGGTGCTGTACGACGAGCCGCGTCGTGGTTCCATGGGTTCGCGCATCACTTTCCTGCACCCCAAGGACTGTCACGGTGTGCTCACCGAGCTGGTGACCTCGGCCGCGGACCCCGACGCGGAGCACTGAGCCGAGCACTCGGCCCGCGCCGACACTCGGCGTTCCGGAGCCTGCCCGCGACATCTCGCGCGCGGCGCCGGCCCCGACCACACCTCGCGAACCCGACAACCCGTCAAGCAACCGGCGCAGTTCCTGCGACTCCGCCTCTTGTCGGGTTTGTGCCGACCGCCTACCGTTACCGGCGGGTAAGTTCAGCGAAGTTCAACAAACCCTCATGTTGTCTCATGCTTCAACCGCCGACCCATGGAGGCCGACGATGAAGGAGATCCTCGACGCCATCCTCGCGGGGGACACCCCCAAGGAGGCGTACGCAGCGCTCCCGCTTCCCGACTCGTACCGCGCCGTCACCGTCCACAAGGACGAGGAGACGATGTTCGAGGGCATGGAATCGCGGGACAAGGATCCGCGTCAGTCGCTGCACGTCGAAGACGTGCCGCTCCCCGAACTCGGCCCCGGCGAAGCCCTCGTCGCCGTGATGGCCAGCGCGATCAACTACAACACCGTGTGGACCTCGCTCTTCGAGCCGGTGTCCACGTTCCGCTTCCTGGAGAAGTACGGCCGCAACTCGGAGCT
Organism: Embleya sp. NPDC005575; assembly: GCF_040605455.1. Classification (NCBI taxonomy): domain Bacteria; kingdom Bacillati; phylum Actinomycetota; class Actinomycetes; order Kitasatosporales; family Streptomycetaceae; genus Embleya; species Embleya sp. NPDC005575. The sequence goes on from NZ_JBEXCV010000014.1 coordinate 82,231, forward strand.
CACCAAGCGGCACGACCTGCCCTACCACGTGGTCGGCTCCGACCTCGCGGGCGTGGTCCTGCGCACCGGCGCGGGTGTCAACGCCTGGAAGCCCGGCGACGAGGTGGTCGCGCACTGCCTGTCCGTCGAGTTGGAGAGCGCGGACGGGCACGCGGACACGATGCTCGACCCCGAGCAGCGAATCTGGGGCTTCGAGACCAACTTCGGCGGTCTCGCGCACCTGGCCCTGGTCAAGAGCAACCAGTTGATGCCCAAACCGGCACACCTGTCGTGGGAAGAGGCCGCCTCGCCGGGCCTGGTCAACTCGACGGCGTACCGCCAACTCGTCTCGCGCAATGGCGCGGGCATGAAGCAGGGCGACAACGTGCTGATCTGGGGCGCCTCCGGCGGCCTGGGCTCGTACGCGACACAGTTCGCCCTCGCCGGCGGCGCGACGCCGATCTGCGTGGTGTCCTCCGAGGACAAGGCGCAGCTGTGCCGGGACATGGGCGCCGAGTTGGTGATCGACCGCCGGGCCGAGGACTTCCGCTTCTGGAAGGACGAGCGCACCCAGGACCCGCGCGAGTGGAACCGGTTCGGCAAGCGCATCCGCGAACTCACCGGCGGCGAGGACGTGGACATCGTTTTCGAGCACCCGGGTCGCGAGACGTTCGGCGCGTCGGTGTACGTCACCCGCAAGGGCGGCACCATCGTGACCTGCGCGTCGACGTCGGGTTACATGCACGAGTACGACAACCGTTATCTGTGGATGAGCCTGAAGCGCATCGTCGGCTCGCACTTCGCCAACTACCGGGAGGCGTGGGAGGCGAACCGTCTGGTGGCGAAGGGTAAGATTCACCCGACGTTGTCGCGCACCTACGCTCTGGAAGACACCGGCCAGGCGGCCCGGGACGTCCACCGGAACCTGCACCAAGGCAAGGTGGGCGTACTGTGTCTTGCACCGGAGGAGGGCCTGGGGGTTCGGGACGCCGAGATGCGAGCGCGGCATATCGACGCCATCAACCGCTTTCGTAACGTCTGACGGCGGTCCCTGGATCTGAGACCATTCTCCCTGGTAGTCAATGCGGTACGGGCGGTTCCGGATGTACTACGGGATCGCATCGTCACCAACCGGTCGGAAACGGCCGATTTGCAGTACTGAAACGTACGCGGCCAGGGGATGGAGTGGGACCCCACAGTGCGGGGCTACGACCGCTACCAAGTTGACGAGCACCTCGAACTGCTCGACGACGAGATCAAGCGGCTGAAGAAGGAGCGCGACGACACCGTCGCACACGCGGAGGACCTCGGCTATCAAGTCGAGGTTCTCCGCGCGAAGCTGCATGACCTTCGCCGCCAACTCGCCACGCCCCGATTCGACAGCATCGGCGGCCAGGCCGAGCAGATGCTGCGCAACGCCCAGTTGCAGGCCGATCAGGTCCGTGCGGACGCCGAGCGTGAACTCCAGGAGTCGCGCGCGACCACGCAGCGCCTGCTCCAGGAGGCCGCCGCGCGCTCCGCCCGGCTGGAGGCCGACTGGCAGGCCGAGGTGATGGAGCGCCGCCGGCGTCTGGACGAGGAACTGGCCCAGGCCCGCCAGGCCACCGAGACCCGGGTCAACGAGAACGTCGCGTGGGCCGAGCAGTTGCGTGCCCAGGCCGAGGAGCGTTCGCGTCAGCTCCTGGACAACGCCCGCACCGAGGCCGAGCGGATCGCCGCCGCGGCGCGCGAGCAGGCCGTCGGCACCAGTGAAAGCACCCGCGCCGAGGTCGAGTCGCTGCTCTCGCGGGCCCAGAGTGACGCGGACCGGGTGATCGCCGAGGCCAAGGCCCGGGCGAGCACGGCCGTGGACCAGTCCGAGCAGTTGCGCACCGAGACCCGCACCCGTGCGGAGAGCCTGGTGGGCGACGCCCGGGTCGAGGCGGCCCGGATCATCGGCGAGGCGCGTTCCGAGGCCGAGCGGGTCACCGGCGAGGCCGGCGCCCGCGCGCAGGGCGCCTCCGAGAACACCGCAAAGCTCCTCGAATCAGCCCAATTGGAGATCGAACGGCTGCGCGCCGAGGCGGCCGGCGAGGCGGACCGCCGACAGGCGGAGGCCCAGCGCCTGCTCCAAGGCGCCGAGGTCGAGGCGAGCGAGAAGCTCGGCAAGGCCGCCGGCGACGCCGAGGCGTATCTGACCAAGGCGCGCGCGGAGGCGGACAAGGTCACCGCCGAGGCTCGCGCCGGCGCCGAGCGGCTGCGCGCCGAGGCACTCGCCGAGGCCGACCGGCTGCGCGACGAGGCCCGCACCGAGGCCGAGGCGCTGCGTACCGACACCCGCGCCGAATTGGACACCGCCCGCGAGGAAACCCTGGCCCGGGTCGACGAGTTGGAGGCCGGGGCGCGCGCGGAGATCGAGCGTCGCCGGCAGGAGGTGGACCGACTGCGGGCCGAGGCACAGCAGTTGCTCACCAACGCCGAGGCCGGCGCCGCCGAGCGCCTGGAGACCGCCGCGCGGGCCGCGGACGACCTGATGGCCAAGTCCCGGTCCGAGGCGGACCGGGCGCAAAGCGAAGCCCGCACCGAGGCGGACGAGTTGCGCGCCCGTGCGCAGGCCGACGCCGAGGCCGTCGAAATGCGCACCCGCGAGTCGAGCGATCGACTGGCGAACGAGGCCCGCGAGTACGCGGACCAGGTCCGCGCCAAGGCCGCCGAGAGCGCCGAGGAACTGCTGGAGACGGCCCGCGCCGAGACCGGCAAGCTGCGCGAGAAGGCGGTCGCCGACACGCACCGTCTGCGCGAGCTGACGCAGCGCCAACAGGCCGAGGCCGTCGAGGAGTTGCAGCGCGCCCGGGACGAGGCGCAGAGCCTGCGCGACGAGGCCGCGAGGGTCGCCGAGCAACTGCGCGAGGAATCGACCGCGCAGGCCGCGGAGCGGGTCGAGGCGGCCCGGACCGAGGCGGAGCGGGTGCGCACCGAGGCGGCCGAGAACGCCGGTCGCTCGCACGCCGAGGCCGAGGAGCTGGTGGCCAAGGCCCGGACCGAGGCGCTCAAGGCCGCGACCGACGCGTCCCGCGCGGCCGAGGAATTGATGCGCTCCGCCGAGCAGGCCGCGACCGAACTGCGCGACCAGGCCGTGGCACAGGCCGAGGCGGTGCGCACGGAGGCCGAGCGGCAGGCGGCCGAGCTGCGTGCCCGCACCGAGGAACTGCGCTCGCGCGCCGAGCAGTCCGCCGGCGAGGCGGAGGCCGCGCTGGACCAAGCCCGGGCGGACGCCCAGGCCACCATGGAACGAGCCCGTGCCGAGGCCGGCGCACGCACCCAGTCGGCCGCGGTCAAGGCGGACGAGCTGATCGGCAAGGCCCGCGAGGAGGCCGAGAAGGTCCTCACCGACTCCCGTGAGGAGGCGGACGGGATGCGCTCGGCCGCCCGCCGGGACGCCGCCTCGATGCGCGAGGAGGCGGAGACCGAGGCGCGCACGCTGCGCGAGGAGACCGAGAGCGCGGCACTGACGCTGCGCGAGGAGAGCACCGAAACGGCCCGCACGCTGCTGGCCGGAGCGGACGCGGACGCGACCCGGATGCGGACCGAGGCCGAGGCCGCCGCGCATGCGCTGCGCGAGAAGACCACCGAGACGGCCCGTTCGGTGCTGGAGCAGGCCGACGCGGAGGCCGAGCGCATGCGCACGGAGGCCGAGACGGCCGCCCGCACGCTGCGCGAGGAGACCACCGGAACCGCGCGTTCGGTGCTGGAGCAGGCGCACGCCGAGGCGGAGCGCATGCGCACCGAGGCCGAGGAGGCCGCCCACACGCTGCGCACCGAGACGGCCGCGACCGTGCGTGCCGCGCTGGACAAGGCCGAGAAGGACGCCGCGCGGGTGCGCGCGGAGGGCGAGGAGACCGCGCTCGGCATCCTGGAACAGGCCGACGGCGAAGCCCGCACCCTGCGCCAGGAGGCGACCGCGGCGCTGGCCGCGGCCAAGTCCGACGCGGATGCGGCACGGGCGCAGGGCGAGACCGACGCGGACCGGGCCAGGTCCGAGGCGCAGACCGCCGCCCGGGCGCTTTTGGAGCGGGCCGAGCGCGACGCCGAGCAGGTGTGCACCGATGCCGAGACCGCGGCCCGCACGCTGCGGCAGGAGGCCGCCGCCGCGCTGGAGGCCGCGCACACCGAGGCGAAGCGGCTGCACGCCGAGGCGACCGCGACAAGGGCCGCGGCCGACCACGACTCGAGCACGCTGCGCGAGGAGGCCGCCGCCGCGCTCGCGGAGGCGACGGCGGAGTCCGAGCGGCTGCGCGGCGAGGCCGAGACGGCCGCGCTGACCCAGCTCGAGCAGGCCGACACCGACGCCGCGCGGATGCGCGAGGAGGCCGAGGTCGAGGCGGCCCGGCTGCGCACCCAGGGCGCCCAGGCGCTGGAGGAGGCCCGCGACGAGGCGGCCGAGCTGCGCGACCGCACCAAGGCGCGGGCCCGCGAGCTGCTGGAGAAGGCCGAGGCGCGCGGCACGGATCTGCTCGAGAGTGCGACCACCCAGGCCCGGTTGGCCAAGGAGGACGCGGCTCGCGCGGTGGCCGAGGCGCAGGCCGAGGCGGAGGCCGTACGTGCCGCGGTGGTGGGCATCGAGGACGCCGCCCGCGAGGAGTCGGACCGGCTCACCGCGCTCGCCGAACGCGACCTGGCCAAGGCCCGCGACGACGCCGAGACCACGCTGGTCCGGGCCCGCGCGGAGGCGGACGCCACGGTCACCGCGGCCCGCAAGCACGCCGAGCGGATGAAGTCCGATTCCGACCGGGAGGCCGAGAAGACCCGAACGGCCGGACGGGAAGCGGCGAACAAGGAGCTGCGCGAGGCCGAGGAGGCCGCGACCGAACTGCGCGACCAGGCCCGCGCGGAGCTGGAGCGCGCCACCAACGAGGCCGAGGATCTGCTGATTCGGGCGAAGGGTCGGGCCACCGAGATCGTCGGCACCGCCGAGCGCAAGGCCGAACAGCGCGTCAACGAGGCGAACGAGGCGGCGAACCGGCTGATCACCGAGGCCGAGGCGGAGGACGAACGGCTGCGCGCCGAGGCGACGGCGGTGATAGAGAAGGCGCGCAAGGACTCGGACGCGATGATCAGCGAGACGCGCCGGGACACCACCGCCACCCGCGAACGCTCCGACAAGGAGGCCGAACAGGCCGTCGAACGCGCCCGCCGGCAGGCTGCGGAGGGCCTGAAGCAGGCGGGCAAGCGAGTCGACGACCTCGTCGCCGCCGCGGAGGAACAGGTGAGCGAGGCCCGCGTGGACGCCGAGAAGATGAAGGTGGCCGCGGCGGAGGAAGCCGAGCGAATTCGTGACAAGGCCGGTTCCGAGGCGGATAGGGTACGGATTGCCGCGGTGAAGAAGGCCGAGGCGTTGCTCTCGGAGGCGGAACAGCGCCTGGCCGACGCCCAGAAGGGCGCGGACGACCTGCGGGCGAAGGTGGCCGAACAGGTGGCCGCCGCCCAGCGGGAGGCGCAGGCGGTCCGTCGCAAGACCGCCGCGGACGCCGAGAAGGTTCTCGACGAGGCGCGGAAGGAGGCGGAGCGACTGCGCACCGAGGCGCGCAAGGACGCGGACCGTCATCGTGCCGACGGACAGCGCAAACTCGACGAGTTGAACCGCAGGCGCAAGGACATCACCGCCGAGATGTCACGCGTGCAGGGCGTGTTGGACGCGCTCGCGGCTCCCGCGGGTCTGTCCTCCGGCAAGGGCAACTCCTCGTCGGGCAAGGGCCCCGCGGCGAAGGGTGCCGGTTCGTCGTCATCCGATTGAGCGATGCCGGCCGGTTCTCATCCCCCGGTCAGGTCGATGCTCCGCCCGATTCGTGCCAGGATTCCACCCGTCACCTCATTCACCGCACCCGTCATACGACAGGAACCCCATGAGCGACACTAACTCTCCGCACGGCTTCGACATCGTCCGCCGTGGGTACGAGCGTTCGCAGGTCGACGACCGCATCACGAAGCTCGTGTCGGACCGTGACAGCGCGCTCGCGAGGATCTCGGCGCTGGAGAAGCGGATCGAGGAACTGCACCTCGAAAGCCAGAACGCGCAGGCCCAACTCGCCGATGCCGAACCCTCCTACGCGGGTCTCGGCGCCCGGGTGGAGAAGATCCTCCGCCTTGCCGAAGAAGAGGCCAAGGACCTGCGCGAGGAGGCCCGCCGCGCCGCCGATCAGCACCGCGAGTTGGCCGAGGCCGCCGCCCAGCAGGTCCGTTCCGACGCCGAGCAGTACGGCAAGGAGCGCAAGGCCAAGGCCGAGGACGAGGGTTCGCGGATCCTCGACAAGGCCAAGGGCGACGCCGCGCAACTGCGCGGCGAGGCGGCCAAGGACGCGTCGGCCAAGCGCGAGGAGGCCGAGGCCCTCTTCGAGGAGACCCGGGCCAAGGCCGCCCAGGCCGCCGCCGACTTCGAGACCAACCTGGCCAAGCGCCGCGAGCAGTCCGAGCGCGACCTGGCGGCCCGTCAGGCCAAGGCCGAGAAGCGCCTGTCCGAGGTCGAGCACCGGGCCGAGCAACTGCGCCTGGAGGCCGAGAAGCTGCGTACCGACGCCGAGCGTCGTTCGCGTCAGACGATCGAGACGGCGCAGCGCCAGGCCGACGACATCGTCGCCGACGCGCGGGCCAAGGCCGACCGGATCCGCTCGGAGTCCGAGCGTGAGCTGGCCGCGCTGACCCACCGTCGGGACAGCATCAACGCGCAGCTGACCAACGTGCGCGAGATGCTGGCGACCCTCACCGGCGCGGCCGTCGCCGCCGCGGGTGTGAGCATCGATGACGACGACGACAAGATGCCGGGTGTGCCGGCGCAGCAGAGCCGCTGACGCTCCCGGAGGGAGTTTCGGCACGGGCCGTAGCGGCCGGGCGGCGGACGGGTTCCACGAGGACCCGCCCGCCGCCCGGCCGCATTTTCATGACGCAGTCTCGGGGCGTCAACAGGACGCGCGGCGTGCCGAATCTTCGGACCCGAGCAGGTGAACGAGGAGCAACGGGGCATGGGTCGATTGGGCAGCATCTGGCCGCGCCGCAGATCGGGTGCGCCTACCGGCAGCGGCACCGCCCCGGATGCCGGCGCGGGCACGGCGGCGGACGGGGCCGACGTACCCGCGCCGCCCGCGGACCCGGTCGGTGTGGACCCGACGGCGCCCGGCAAGCCGGGCCCCGCGCCGGGGACTTCGGCCGATCCGGCGCCCGTGCCGGTCCCCGCCCGGGTCGGCCCGGCCGATCCCGATGGGGTGGACACGGCGCCGCGGCCGAACGTGGTCGGTGCCGCGGACGACGCCGCGAGCACGGGCACGGGCGCAGGCGCGAACGCCGACGCGGGCACGGTCGTTCCGGCACAGGCCGACGGCAAGGCTCCGGGCTCGACCCCGGCCTCGACCCAGACCCAGACCCCGACCCAGGCCCCAGCTCCGGCCCCGGCCCCGGTCCGGCCGTGGACCGGCGTCGGCTCGCGGTTCGGCGATCCGGGTCAACCGCTGCGGCGTTCGTCGCCGTTCTACATCGGCTTCATCGGCGGACTCGGGCTGATCACCGCGTGGTTCCTGGCCCAGGCCGTGATGGGCATCCAGCACGTCCTGATCATCATCCTGATCTCGTTCTTCCTGGCCGCGGGCCTGAACCCGTTCGTGGAACGGCTCGAGCGCCGGGGCATGGCTCGGCGCTGGGCCGTGTGCACGGTCGCCCTCGGCTTTCTGGTGGTGACCGCCGGTTTCGTCACCGCGATCGCGCAGCCGCTGGTCGAGCAGACGTCGAGCCTGATCAACTCCATCCCCGACAGCCTCACGGAGTTGCGCAACAACACGAGGTTCCGAAAGCTCGACGAGAAGTACGACATCGTCACCCGGGCCAAGGACTGGGCCGCCGATGCCAACACCGCGCAGAACGTGGCGGGCGGCCTGTGGGGCTTCGGCAAGATGGTGCTGACCTCGCTGTTCGACACGCTCACGGTGATCGTGTTGACGCTGTACTTCCTGGGCGCGCTGCCCAGCATCAAGAACCACCTGTACAACCTGTTCCCGAGGTCGCGGCGGGCGCGGGTGCGGCTGCTCGGCGACGAGATCCTGTCCGGGATCGGCGGCTACGTGAACGGCGCGCTGATCGTGGCCACATGCGCGGGCCTGTCCTCGTTCATCTTCCTGATGATCCTGGGCAACGACTACGCGCTGCCGCTGGCCCTGGTGATCGCGTTCACCGACCTGATCCCGATGATCGGCGCCACCGTCGGTGCCGCGGTGGTGTCGATCGTGGTCTTCTTCGACTCCCCCGGCAAGGCGCTCACGTGCGTGATCTTCTTCCTGGCCTACCAGCAGTTCGAGAACTACCTGATCTATCCACGGGTGATGAACCGCGCGGTGAACGTGCCGCCGGCGATCACGGTGATCGCGGCGCTGGTCGGTGGCGCGCTGCTCGGCGTGACGGGGGCATTGCTCGCGATTCCGATCGCAGCCGCCGTATTGCTCATACTGCGCGAAGTGGTCACCCCTCGTCAGGATCAAGCCTGAGTTGTCAATCATCCTGCGGGATGATTGACGGAACTTCCCTCGAACCTGTGACCGGACCATGGCCCGCCGTGCGGCTGCCGTCGGCAGCCGCGTTTCGGGCCTAAGCTCGAATCCTCAAACAGCTCGTGGACCGAAACCATCCTGGGAGTGCGGCGACAGATGATCGAAGCGAGAGGGCTCACCAAACGCTACGGAAACAAGCTGGCGGTGGATCAGCTTTCCTTCCAGGTGCGTCCGGGCTCGGTGACCGGCTTCCTCGGCCCCAACGGCGCCGGTAAATCGACCACCATGCGGATGATCCTCGGGTTGGACGCACCAAGTGGCGGCAACGTCACGGTCAACGGCCGCCCGTACGACCATGTCCAGGCCCCGTTGCGAGAGATGGGCGCGCTGCTGGACGCCAAGGCGATGCACGGCGGCCGGACCGCGTACAACCACCTGCTGTGCCTCGCGCAGAGCAACGGCATCCCCAACCGCCGGGTGGACGAGGTGCTCGGGATGGTCGGCCTGACCCAGGTCGCCAAGAAGCGGGCGCGGGGCTTCTCGCTCGGCATGGGCCAGCGGTTGGGCATAGCGTCCGCGCTGCTGGGCGACCCCGGCATCCTGATGTTCGACGAGCCGGTCAACGGGCTCGACCCCGAGGGCATCCTGTGGATCCGCAACCTGATGAAGCAGCTCGCTTCCGAGGGTCGCACCGTCTTCGTCTCCAGCCACCTGATGAGCGAGATGGAGGTGACCGCCGACCACCTGATCGTGATCGGTCAGGGGCGGATGATCGCCGACACCTCGATGCGCGACTTCATCGAGACGAACTCGCAGTCGTTCACGGTGGTGCGCTCGCCGCAGGTGGAGAAGCTCAACACGCTACTCCAGGGCAAGGGCGCGACGATCACCCCCGACCAGGCAGTGCCCGGCGCGTTCCGCGTGCACGAGCTGCCGCCGGCGACGATCGGTGACCTCGCCGCCGAGCACGGCATCGCGCTGCACGAGCTCTCGCCGCGCTTCGACTCGCTCGAAGAGGTCTACATGCGGATGACCCAGCACAGCGTGGAGTACCGCGCCGGGCTGCCGGGCGGCCCGCCGCCCGGATGGGGTCCGCCCGGGATGGCACCACCGCCCGGCTGGGGTCCGCCCGGGATGGCACCGCCGCCCGGCTACCCGCAGCAGGGCGCGCCCGGCGCGTGGGGAGCTCCCGCCGGGGCGCCGAGCGCCGGCGCCCCGACCCTGTCCAAGCCGCAGTCCAACGGAAGCGAGGGCTGAGCGATGGCACAGAACACTCCGCCCCCCATGCCGCAGAACCAACCGCACGCGCAACCGCACATGACGGCTCCCCCGCAGCAGGCGCTTCAGCAGCCGGGCGCGCAGTTCGCGCCGCCCGCGCAGCAGGCGCCGTACCCGCCGGTGCAACAGGTGCAGCTCGGCGGTCAGATCGGCGGCGGCAACGCGGGCTTCGGCCGGGTGCTGCTGTCCGAGTGGACCAAGATCCGCACGGTCCGCTCGACCATGTGGACGCTGGTCGTGATGGTGCTGCTGATCCTGGGTCTGGGTGTGCTGCTCGCCGGCACCGTCCACCCGGATACCGACGACGACTACGTGAGCGTCGCGCTGATCGGCGTGATCATCGCCCAACTCGCCGCCGCGACGCTGGGCGTGCTGACCATCTCCGCCGAGTACACGACGGGCATGATCCGCACCACGCTGACCGCGTACCCGCGCCGGCTCCAGGTGTTGGTCGCCAAGGGCGTGGTCTTCGCGGGCCTGATGTTCGGGGTCGGTCTGGTCACCATGGGCCTGACCGCCGTGCTCGGCAAGTCGATACTGACCTCGCGGATCGGCGAATCCAGCGCCGACGTCGACCTGTTCCGCAGCGTCGTGGGCGGCTCGCTCTACCTGGCCGTGATCGGCCTGTTCGGGCTCGGCCTGGGCGTGTTGCTGCGGCACTCGGCGGGTGCGATCACCGCGCTGATGGGCGCGATCCTGCTGCCGATGATCATCGGCCCGTTCCTGCCGCACTCGGTCGGCGAGAAGGTCATGGAGTACTCGCCGATGTTCGCGCTCGGCAAGCTGATCGGTGGCGGTGGTGACGACAGCACCGGCCCGGGCCCGTGGCCCTCGCTGCTGTTGATCGCGGTGTACGCGGCGATCGCGCTGATCGCGGGCGGGATCCGGCTGCGTTCGCGCGACGTGTGACCCGGTCGGTCCGGCGGTACGCCCGACCGCCCATCGGGACGGTTGCCTGACCGTTCGTCAAAAACGTTGGTCCGTATACCGAAAAGGTCTCGCTCGACAGTCGTCGGGCGGGGCCTTTCGGCTGTTATGGGGGCGACTCGCACGGCCGTCGAAGGCACATCGAAAGATGGTCCGACGATATGCTCACGTCTCATGTATGGGCAGGGGGATCCAGGAACACCCAACGCAGCGGACGCGGCACTTGTGCGCGTTCCCGCTCCCGTTCACCAGAGCCGGCGCTCGGGGGGCGGAGTGGCGGCGGGGCTCGGTTCCGCGGCGGCCGTCTTCGCGTTGGCGGGGATCGCGACCGCCGTCGTCCTGCTGGGCGATTCGGACACCGTGTGGCAGTCGGTGCTCGCCGGCACGCTGCTCACCACCGCCGTCGCGTTGTCCTCGATCGCCGCGTGGCTGCGGCACCGGGTCTCCGAGCGGAGGATCGCCCGACTGCGTGAGCTGACCGTGCGTCAGGCTGCGGAAAGCGCCCGACTGGAGGCCGAACGCGCCCGCCTGGAGGCGGAACACGACGAGCTGTTGCGCGGACGCGCCGCGCTCGCCGACGAGGAAACCCTGATGCGCGGTCGGGTGCACGACGTGTTCGTGAACCTGTCGATGCGCACGCTGACCCTGGTCGAGCGACAGCTGGACCTGATCGAGAAGCTCGAACACGGCGAGGACGAACCCCAGCGGCTCCAGGACCTGTTCCGGCTCGACCACCTCGCCACCCGGATGCGCCGCAACAGCGAGAACCTGCTCGTACTCGCGGACGCGGACGAGCGGCGCGGCCGGCGCCCACCGATCCCGCTGCTGGACGTGGTCCGCGCCGGTGTCTCCGAGATCGAGCGCTACGAGCGGATCGACGTCGGCCACGTGCCGCGCGCCGAGGTGCTCGGCCGCGCCGCCGACGACGTCGGCCACCTGCTCGCCGAACTCCTGGAGAACGCCGCGGCCTACTCGGCGCCCGAGTCCCGGGTGGAGATCGGCGGCTGGACGCTGGAGAACGGCGAGGTCGTGTTGTCGGTGGACGACAACGGGATCGGCGTACCGGCGGACCGGCTCACCGAGTTGAACTCGCAGATCGAACGGGACAGCACGGAGGAGGAGGCCGCCGGCGGCGGTGGTGGCCTGGGCGTGTTCGTGGTCGGCCGACTGGCTCGCCGACACGGCATCAGGGTGCAGCTGCGCCCGCGCCCGCAGGGCGGGTTGAGCGCGGTCGTGGTGATCCCCGCGACGGCGTTCAACGGCCTGGGCCCCTCGCCCGCCGAGTTCTCCGCCGAGCGCGATCGGGAACAGGAGCGCGAGCGGGACCGGATGGCCATTCCGGGCGTGGCCCCCGGCGCGCGGGCCATCCCGCCCGGCGCGGCCCGACTGGCGCTGCCGGTGGCTCGGCCGATCGAGGCCGAATCGAGCCCCGCCGCCGCGGTCGAGGCCGAACCGCCCGCGCGGGCCGAGTCCGCCGGGCCGCGCGGTCCGGTGGTGCCGCGCGAGG